>JAYTFI010000115.1:0-8438 GCA_043734485.1 Acidimicrobiales bacterium
TGAAGCTGTTGGCCGACCCGACCCGGCTGCGGATCTTGTGGGCGCTGCTCCACGGGGAGCATTCCGTGAACGAGCTTGCCTCCCACGTGGGATCGCCGGCGCCGGCGGTGTCGCAGCATCTCGCGAAGCTGCGGTTGGCGAAGTTGGTTCGCACCCGCCGTGACGGAACCCAAGTGTTCTACGTCGCTGAGAATCAGCACCTTGAACGCCTAACCACCGAGGCGCTCTTTCATGCCGACCACGTCACCGGCACGGCCCACCATGCGACATCGAAGAAGTCGACCAAGACGGCAAGGGCCGAAGGATGAGCGCGCAAACTGCTACGCATTCCGACGCAGCGGTGCCACCGTTGCGAAGCAGCCAGACACGTCCGGCAAAGGTCGGGATTCGGGCCGTGATGACCCGCCGTCGATGGCTCGAGGTCGCTCGGATCGTGGCCGTCGGTGTCCTGGTATTCGCGTATGCGCAGGAATGGGTGCCGGTTGGGGTGTTGTGGGTGACGGTGGCAGTCGGGCTCTACCCGTTGGCCAAGACCGGGTTCATGGATCTGGTCCACGAGCACAAGATCGGCACGGAGATCTTCGTGACGTTCGCGACGCTGTTCGCATTGATCGGTGGCGAAGCAGTCGCAGGGGCAGTGCTGATGACGATCATCCTGTTCGCCGAGTTCATTGCCGATCTCAACACCGAGCGTGCCCGGGCATCGATCAAGGGACTGATCGGCAGCGTCCCTCGAACTGCCCGCCTCAAAGACGCAACCGGCGAACAAGTCGTCGACATCGACACAATCCGCCGAGGTGACGTGATCCTCGTACGTGCCGGCGAACAGATCCCCGTCGATGGTGTCGTCGTGACCGGGAACGGCGCTGTCGACGAAGCGTCGATCACCGGCGAACCGACACCAAAAGACAAACAACAGAACTCGAAGGTGTTCGCCGGCACGATCTTGCAATCCGGGGCGCTGGACGTGAACACGGAACGAGCCGGCAACGACACGACCTTCGCCCGGATCGTCAACCTCGTTGAGGAAGCACAAGGAGCGCAGGCCCCGATCCAACGACTTGCGGACCGAATCGCCACCTGGCTCATCCCGGTCATGGTCGTGTTCTTGCTCATCGTGTTCCTCGTCACCCGTGACGTCCGCAAAGTCGTGACGCTCATGATCTTCACCTCGCCCGCCGAACTGGGTCTCGCCACCCCGATGGTGATGATCGCCGCAATCGCTCGAGCGGCACGCAGCGGCGTCCTCGTCAAAGGCGGCATCCACCTCGAAGCCCTAGCGCAGGTCGACACGATCGTCTTCGACAAGACCGGCACCCTGACGATCGGCGAACCCAAAGTCGACTCCATCACCGTCCTCGACCTTGCCTACACCGAGAACGACATCGCCACGATCGCCGCCATCGCTGACCGGCGCTCCGCGCATCCCCTCGCCACCGCGGTCGTCGAGCACGCCACCACGACCGGCCTGGTCGTCGGCGAGCCAACGTCGTTCGAATCCCTCGACGGACGAGGCGTCGCTGCCACCGTCAACGGGAAGGCCATCCTCGTTGGCAACCGGCGGCTCCTCAGCGACAGCAACATCGCCATCCCTGTTCACGACCCCGCCGCTACGGTCGCGTGGGTGGCCATCGACGGCACCGTCGCCGCTGTCATCAACTTCGCCGACCAGATCCTGCCCGGCGCCCGAGATGCAATCGCCCAACTTCGCGCCACGGGAATACGCCGGATTGCCATGCTCACCGGTGACAACGCAGCGTCAGCCAAGCAGATGGCAAACCAACTCGGTATCGACGAAGTCTTCGCAGACCTCCTCCCCGAACACAAAGTCGATGCCGTACGCGCCATGCAGCAAGCCGGCCACCGAGTCGCCATGGTCGGCGACGGCATCAACGACGCACCTGCACTCGCCACCGCCGACGTCGGCATCGCCATGGGAGTCGGCGGCACACAAGCCGCCCTTGAAGCTGCCGACATCGCGCTCCTCACCGATGACCTCACCAACATCGTGTTCGCCCGAGCCATCGCCCGTCGCGCCTACCGCACCATCAAAGAAAACCTCTTCGTCGGCGTCGGCATCGTCCACGTCCTCGGCATCACCGCCGCCCTACTCGGGCTCATCGGCCCCATCCAAGCAGCAATCATCCACCTCGGACCCGACCTCCTCGTCTTCCTCAACTCCACCAAACTCCTGCGCGTCCACATCGACGGACAACCGACGACCCCTCGTTGAAACCGGCAGAGCCGACGATGACCGTTCGGCTCATCTGGTCGTTCTACGCCCATAGGACTCGCGGCAAACAGTCAAGGGCAAGGACCTTCCGTATGTATTGTTACACTTTGTAGTAGAAAGCAAGGATGGACGTTGCCGAACCGGAGCAACTCGTCGCCGCCTATCTTGCGGCGAACGGGTACTTCGTCACGCGACTCGGCCCAAGTTCGAGCCACGGATGGATACGCGCCGCGATTCTCGCCGTTCGACTGCGACGAGGCATCACCGCTGACACCACCGAATGGGGTACCGATCCTGCCCTCGGCACGGACTCGACCCGTGACGACATACTGCTCGTCGAAGTCCTCCCCATGGAGCCGCCATTCAGCGGCAGCCCTGCCATCGCCCTCGTCGCGTTGGAGGCCCTCACTCGCTTCGGAGGGGTCGCCAGCGCGCACCGGCCGACCCTGTTGCGCGAGATCATGCGAACAGGAAGCACCGACACCGAAACGGGCGCGCGCCTCCGCCACGTGATCTTCCGGGGAGACGGGCCGTGCCCCAACACGCCTGCAAGAGTGATTTCGCACGCCAGGGCGAGGGCCTACACCGCACTCCCCCGGCGCGCGAACCAGCTCTGACCAAGGCCCCCAGGCGACGACGTTCAACTTCCTGTAAGATACTACAATATGTAGTATATTGAGTGAAGTGAGAGATCGAGGAATGACGCTTGGCCGAATGTGGAATGCACGGGTCGGGTCCTGGCATGAGCACGTGAACGACTCCGAGGCATTCGACGAGATCCGTCGATCCGTCGTCACGGCCTCTCGCGTCACGAATGCCCATCGCATCGTCGATCTCGGCGCAGGAACGGGATTCGTGACTCTCGCACTCGCGCCGGACGCCGCGCATGTGCTGGCCGTTGATCTGTCCGCGGTGATGCTCGATGCGCTTGTTGCCGAGGCGAAGACTCGTTCGATCGCCAATGTCGACATCTTGCGAGCCGATCTGTCGACGCTTGAGTTGGCGCCGAACAGCGTGGACCTGATCGTGACAAGTTACGCTCTGCATCATTTGAAGGACTCGGAAAAGGCTGCCTTGATCAATCGTGCCGTGGTCTGGCTGCGTCCGGGTGGGCGCATCGTGATCGCGGACATGATGTTCGGCAGAGGTGGATCGAGTGCCGATCGTGCCATCATCTGGCAGAAGGTACGAGCATTGCTGCGGAAGGGTCCGGGTGGAGCATGGCGGGTTGCAAAGAACATTCTACGCTTCGGGCTTCGAATCGGCACCGAGTTGCCGGCATCGCCCACGTTCTGGTGCGACACGCTCCGCTCTGCTGGGTTCGCGGAGGTCACCTACTCGGCTATCCGAGCCGAAGCCGGACTGGTCACAGCCCGGATTCGTTGACCACTGCGGAGGATCGATGTTCGCGACCGATACATCGGCGCGATCCCCCGACCGCCCGAATCGCAGGCTGGAAGCGCGCCGCCGCGGCCTCGCTCGCACTCGTCGCACCGGGCTCTGCCATCGCGCCGGGCCCCCCCGTGCCTCGGCCTTCCCTGACGACAATCGTTCGCTCCGATGCGCTCCGCTCGCCCATTGGTTCCATGGCCGAGGTATCGATCGCGGCTGACCCCCTTCGCCCGTCGGAGCTCGCAGTCGCGGCTGACCCATACGTGCCCAGCGTACGTATCCGGGTTGCCACGAGCCATGACCGTGGCCTCACATGGGGCACTCCGATAGACGTGATCCCGCCCGGCTTCGCCAAGAGCTACGACCCCACGGTGTCGTACCGACGAGATGGTTCGATAGTCGTCGTCGGCGGCGCATCATTGCTTGGACCGACGAATTGCCAACCCGCCAGCGCCATCTTCGCCGCGACACTGTCACCTACCGGTATCCAGTACTCGATCGTGGCCGGCCCGGCGCTCCAGACCTACTACGACCGGCCATCGTCGACGATCGACCGCCGCGACGATCGCGTATTCGCGACCTGGACGGAATCCAGCGGGGTCGGTGCCGAATGCAAGGGCGTGCCCACCAGATCGCGTCTGATGCTGTCCGCCGGTTCGGAAGCCACCTTCGACCCGCCCATGGCGGTGCCAACATCTGGTCTGCGGGCACCGTTCGGGTCGTCAGTGGTGATCGACGCACAAGGGGCGCTGACCATCGCCGGCGCCGAACATCAAGCAGGCCATCCGAGCCGACTCGTGGTGTCCGAATCCCCGACCCCGAGCCTGAACCTGGCGACACCGTTGACCCTGCGCTATGGACCGCCGCTCGCACCCCGCCTGGCGGGCATCGGGGGTTTCAACGCACCGGTGCCGGTGACTGCGAGCGGTCCATCAGGAGAGATCGCCGTTGCCTGGCTGCTTCGGGGACACTCCGGCCCGACAATCATCGTCTACCTGCGCGACCGACGGGGTGAATGGGAAGACGTCAGCCCTCCGCCCGGAATCGTTCCTTCACCACGGCTCGCACAGATCGCCTTTTCCGCCGACGGTCAACTTGCACTACTCGCCGCAGGCTACGAAACGGGACGCCTCCGATATGTCCTAGCCACCCGGGAATCCGAATGGACTACACCGTTGACGTTTGCAACAACCAGAGCAGCACGCTTCAAGGAGATCGGCGAAACGCTCGGACTTGTGGCCACCGCCGACCATCTGGCCGCAGTCGTTCCTCTCGATGACACCACCGGCGGAGTCGCCGCAGTCTTCAACGTCCCGCTCACAGCGATCGCCGCGAACGGAACCACTCCGCCGCCATTGGCACCCCGAACATAACTATTTCAGATCCTTCTCAAGGAGCGCCGCGTTCATGACTGCTGCAGCTTCGGCACCCTCGGCCGCCGCAACAATTGCGAGCTGCATGCGACGCGATGCGTCACCGGCCACGAATAGCCCGGCGACGACAGCGAGCGTGGTTGTCGTGGTCCCGGAGGTCGTCGTCGACGATGGCATCTCCGCCACACTCGAGTCCGTGCCGAGAACATCCGGCGCCGTCGTATTTTCCCCGAAACCGAGCGTGGTCGTAGAACTGGCGAGTTCGATCGCGGCAGCAGGTACCGACGACAAGGGTTCGCCGCCCACCAGGATGGTCGTCGACAAGGGTGGGGTCGTTGTTGCGGGCCCAGGATCCTGTGTTGTCGGGACCTCTTGGGGCCGCAACTCGAACTGCAGTCGATTGCATCCCGACGACGAGCGACGACAGGCCCACAGCAGCCGAAAGTGACCGAACCTTTGGTCGCACGCGTCGCAGGCGCGGCACGGAGCGCACGGAGCGCGAGTCAGCGGTCGAGGGGGTCGAACACGCCGAGAAGCCAGGCCGCGAGACCGCCGATCACCATGGCAAGAACCAGATAGGCCTCGGAATGGCCCCCCGGAAGGAGCGTCTGTGGCAGGAGCAGCATCAGGTAGTTGAGAACTAGCAACGCGACGCCGATGGCGAGCACTACCCATCCGAGACGCCGGTGCCATGCCGGTCGACGAGGACCGGGCGCCGGGCGGGTGACGCGTCCGACGTGCACGGGAGCCCCGCCTGGCGTCTGGCCGGGGAGACTCTCGGACTCCGACGACGAACCCCGCCTGGTGACGCGGCCGTCATGACGTGGACCCTTGGCCGAGGTACCGGTGTTCGGCACGGAGGGCTTGACCACCGCACGGAAGGGTCCTTGATCAGGTGTCGGAGCCGGCTTCTTCTCGGTCGTCACAACATCAGCCTACGACACCTCGTCGTAGGCGACGCCGTCTAAGGGCACGTCCAATCTCGCCGGGGTTACCTGACGCGAACGACGGGCCAGAAACGCCCCTCCGCACACGATTGCAAGCAAGCTTGTCCAGATGTTGATCCGCAATCCGAGAACAACGGATGCGTGGTCGATGCGGAGCGATTCCACCCCCAGCCTCCCGACCGCGTAGCCCACGATGTAGAGCGCAAGTACCCGCTCCCTTGCCCAGGACGATCGTTTGGTCAGCAGGATGAGCACGCCCATGAGCGCGAGGTTCCAGAGTGCCTCGTAGAGGAACGTCGGATGAAACGTCGCGAACTGCCCGTAACCGACCGGTCGATGGAGTGGATCGATGCGCAACCCCCACGGCAAAGTCGTCGGTCGGCCGAACAGCTCCTGGTTGAACCAGTTCCCCAGTCTGCCCACCGCCTGCGCGAGCGGGATTGCCGGAACAACAGCGACGAGCAGTGCATCGACCCGGAGACCGCGCTTCCGGGCGAGCAGGTAGCCGAGGCCGAAACCGGCGACCAGTCCTCCAGGGATTCCGAGGCCGCCTTCCCAGATCTTGAACACGTCGAGCCACTTGCCACGGAAGCTGCGCCAGTCGGTCGCAACGTGATACATCCGCGCGCCTACGATGCCGACGGGTACCGCCCATGCGGCGATCGACGCAATCTCGTCATCGCGTCCACCAACCTGCCGCCAGCGTCGCTGGGCCAACTTGACCGCGAGAACGACGCCAAGCCCGATCATCAGTCCGTATGCCCGAATTCGGAAGTCGCCGACGCCAATGGAGTTGCGGCTCGGACTCGGGATGGCGAACGCGATGGACGCGAGACTCATGGTTTCCGCTTCTTCAAACTTGCGCGATTCGTCGACACTCGCCCTACGGACGACATCGTCGACTCCCGTCTTGTGATGTAGTTACGACAGTATGTCGTATCTCATTCGAACCGTCGGCACCTTCGAGCCTGGGGTTCGCGCGGTTCTCGTGGATGGCCGAGGTGGGTCGAGAGGCGAGCGGCGATGATCGACCAGGAACATCGGCTCGCCGTTATCGGGCTGATTGCGATCGTGCTGTTCGGCGCGTTGGTGGCCCGCCTCGGTTACCTCCAAACCGTCGAGACTCGCGATCTGCGGGGCCGAGCCGACGCGATCGCGAACGACCGGGTTCTGGTCCCGACGATCCGAGGGCGGATCTTGGACCGCAACGGCGTCGTACTCGTCGACAACCTGGCGATCAACATCGTGCGAATCGACCCGAACCTCCTTCCCCACGAGGAACGCGCCGCAACGCTCACGCGCCTGGCGAATCTGCTTCAGGTCCCGTTCTCCAAGTTGGAGGAGCGACTTGCCAAGCCCGACGGATTGCCGTATCAACCGATCGAAGTCGCTCGACGGATTCGCGAATCGGATGTCGTGTACATCGAGGAGCACCGGACACGCTTTCCTGGTGTCTCCACCGCGCAAGTCGCACAGCGCACCTACCCGCAGGGGAACCTCGCGGCCCATGTGCTCGGATACGTGGGCAAGATCAACCAGCAGGAAATCGACAAGGAGCCCGACGACCTGCGCTACTCGGCGAGCGACGTCATCGGGAAGTCGGGTGTCGAGCGATCCTTCGAACGTGAGCTCCGAGGCATGCCAGGCGAAGACACCGTTGTGCGGGACAGTAGCGGCGTGGTCCGGCGACGACGACGACTACGCCAACCCGTGGTGGGCAGCGACGTGCGGCTCACCATCGATGTCACCACCCAGCGGTTGGCAGAAACGTCCCTGTCGCAAGGGCTGGTCGCGGCGCGGCGCAACGTTGATGTCGGCCAGACTGACCAAGCCATCCGCGCTACGGCTGGCGCCGTTGTGGTCCTTGACCCGAGGAACGGCGACGTGCTGGCTATGGCGAGCTACCCGACCTATGACCCGAGTGACTTCGTGCCGAGTATCTCGCGGGAGCGCTTCCAACAGCTCTACGACGACCCCGCAGCCGGCTCACCCCTGACCAACCGTGCCATCACCGGCCTGTACCCGCCAGGATCGACCTTCAAGATCTTTACCGCCGTTGCCGCGCTGCGCGCCGGGCTTGTCACACCGGCACAACCCTATCGAGACGAAGGCTTCTTCAAGCTTCCCAAGTGCAACGCACTCCAGAAGTGCACCTGGCGAAACGCCGGGGATACGAAGTTCGGCCCGATTGCCCTGCCCGGCGCCATCAAGGTTTCAAGCGACTCGTACTTCTATAGCCTTGGCTTTCAGTTCTCACAACTACCGGAAGGGCCGGACAACGGCATCCAGGCGGCTGCCCGCGAGCTCGGGCTCGGCACACGCACCAACATCCGGTTGCCATCCGAACGCCCGGGCGCCGTGCCGGACCGGGACTACCGCAAGCTGCTCCACGATCAGAACCCCACCGCGTTCCCGAACGGCCGCTGGACGACCGGCGACTTCATCAACCTCGCCATCGGACAGGGCGAGGTACTCACCACGCCCCTCCAACTC
>JAYTFI010000116.1:0-3767 GCA_043734485.1 Acidimicrobiales bacterium
GACGGGTTCACGAACTGCCGAGACCGGGTCGAGTACACGTTGAAGGGCAAGCTGCGCTTCAGCGGTGGCAGTGGGAGCGCCGCGTTCGGCGTCTCCGGAAGCGGCAGCGCCGACTGGCGCACCGACCGCAGCAACTCCACGCCCTCCAGTTCGGCTCGGACGAACTCGGTGTTCGTGCAAAGCGTGTCGTTCTCGACCAGCCCACTGCAAGTCTGCATCCTCGGCCTCTGTTCACCGACCCTCGGCTGACCGTGCGCCGTTTGACCCCGCCTTCATTCCCATTCGCCCTGCACCACGTCGAGGAGACCACCATGTCGAAACCGAACAGCCACGTCCGCCCGAACCGTCGTGTGCTCGCGGCCGTCGCCATCCTGGTGTCCGTCGTCGCGTCGTCGTGCACAGGCACCTCGGGAGGTTCCGACACGACGGCGCTCGCACCGCCGAAGCCGGACACGACAGCGGCATCGGGCCCTGCCACATCGGATGACCGCGCTGTCGGCTCGTTCGTCGGCCGCACCGATGATGCGCAGACCCTCGTCGGCCTCGTGAGCGACGGCGCCAACCTCCTCGCGTACGTCTGCGACGGCACCGGTGTCTCGGCGTGGTTCCGCGGCCCGGTCCAGGCCGGAGGTGCGACCCTGAAGAACGCGGCCGGGGCCTCGCTGCGGGTGGTCATCGCCGCCGACGGCGCCAACGGTGGTTTGACCCTCCCCGGTGGCGAGATGCTCGGTTTCCGGGCCGAGCCGGCGACGGGCAAGGGCGGCCTCTTCCGCCGCGACCGCACGCGCAACGGCGTCCGGGAGCTCGACGGCTGGGTCGTGCTGAACGACGGGACGACCAAGGGCCTGAAGGAGACCGCACTGGCGCCCGCGGTGGTGACCGGCGTCGGGGTCGGGACCATCGGTGGTGGTGGCCTGACGCCCTTGACGACGCTGCCCGCGCCGAGCTCGACCACGACCACAACATCACCGACGACAAGCACGACGACGGCGCCGCCGACCGCCGTGGTGCCGACCCAACCCGGCGGTTCACCGACCCAGCCCGTCCTCAGCAACCCGGGCCTGCCCTCGCTGGAGCTGAGGATCGTTCCCCGCGACGACCTGCTCGCGCCGCCCACGGCCAATGGTGACCTGCGTTTCGTGATCGCCGCCATGGGCGACTCGTTCGCGGCCGGAGAAGGTGCGCCCGATGCCAACGGCAGCTACACGAAGTCGGATCTGCGCCAGTGCCGCGACGAGGCCAATGCGTTCCCGGCGTATACCGAGGCTGATTTCGCAGCCCTCGGTGCGATCGCCAGCGTGCCCGCCCGCCTCCTCGCCGTCGCCGGCGCAACCGCCACGGCGGTCACCGACCTCCGCGGCCTCACGACGGCGGTCAACCAGGCGCAGCAGGCCCTGACCCTGGCGCAGACGAGCGCGGCCCGGGCCCAGGCCGCGCTCGACGCGGCGAACCTCGCGGTGCAGCGTTTCCTCGCCGGCCAGATCGCGGGCTCGCTCGACGCGCTCCGGCGCGCCGTCACCACCGCCGCAGCGGCGCTCGGGACTGCGAACGCCGCGATCGACCGCGCCGCGACCGCGTTCACGACGGCGAAGACCGATCTCGTGGCGAAGGCGACAACGGTCTCGGCCGGTGTCGCGGCGATCTTGACGCCGGCGATCCGCACATCGGCGGGTTTCGTGAACACCGGTCGCAGCGGCCCGTTCGCGCTCCTCGGCATCTTCGCGCCCCAACTCAGCGCCGAGCTCCGCTTCGCCACGTTCTGGGTACCGTACACAGCCTGCAACCAGCGACCGCCGGTACGCGTCAACGGCCAGCGCGAGGTGTGGCGGAGCGCGTTCACGCAATCGCATCCTGGCGATCCGGCGCAGGCATCGGTCGTCGACACCGACGCGACACGGTGCCACCGCTCGATGAACGCGCCCGCCGCACTTGCCGCCCAGCAGCTCGCCGTCGATCTCCCCGACGTGAACGTGGTCTTCAAGTCGGTGGCCTGTTCGGGTGCCCACACGAAGCACATCGATGCCGAGGGCTACAACGGTGTGGAATTCACCCCGGCCCAATTCCAGGCGCAGGGTCAGCTGCCGCCGCAGATCGACCAGTTGGCCGCCTGGGCCCGTGCCAACGGGATCAGCGATGTCGATTCGCTGTACCTCGGCATCGGCGGCAACGACGCCGGCTTCGGGATCATCATCCTCGCCTGCATCCTCCCGTACCTCGACTTCGCCGGAATCGGCTGCGACTCACTTGCGGACTCAATCCTGCAGACGGGAACTTCGGGAACCGAGGGCCTGGCCTTCATGGTGTCGCACTACGCCTCGATCGCCCGCAAGCTCGCCTCGCTCGACCCCCTCGCCGGGGTCCGCCCTGGCAACACCGCCGGTGCCACGATCGGCACGACCACCTTGACCCCGGTACAGCTCGCCGCGCTCCTGCAGTCGAGGCTCGGTGCACCCGCGGGTTCGGCCGGCCTGCGGTTCGAGAACCTGCATGCGCCGAGCCTTCCCGACCCGTCCCGCAACCAGAACCGCCAGCCGTGCACCGGACAGGTGCCGTTGTCGGCCAACGATCGGGACATCACCGACCGGCTCTTCGGGCCCGAAGGGACCTTCGCCGCGCAGAGCATCGTTCCCCGGCTGAACTCGACCATCGTGGATGCTGCGACCAAGGCGGGTTTCGAGGTGATCGCCGGGTTGACCGAAACGTTCGGGCCGCACGGGTTCTGCTCGAGCGACCCGTGGCTGAACAACAACAACCGGGCGACGGCTACGCAGAACGCGCTGATCGGCAAGGTCGAGTTCACCGGCTACCCGACGCAGAGCGATCTGCAGGCCATGCTGCCCGCCGGCGCGCAGATCGTCACCGGTCCGCCTCCCGCCTCGCAAACAGCGGGCGATGGCTTCGGTGACTTCCGCGCTGCGTCGATCGGCGGCGCGATCCTGCCCTTCGCCGGCATCCACCTGAGCTTCGGGATCATCCACCCGAACGTGAACGGCTACCGGCTCGGTTACCTGCCTCCGACCCTCGCGGCGATTCGCGAGGACGCCCGGCAGCGCTTCACCCCGCCGGCGCCCGATCAGCTGAGGGCCGACGCGACGGCCACCGGTGTCGTGCTTCGCTGGCACGACCGTGCGGACAACGAGCGCTCCTACCGTGTCCGCGCCGCGGCCAACGGCGCGGCTTGCGGGCTCGTCACCGCCCGCAGCCTGCCGGCCAACGCACAGACGGTGTCGCTGACCGTCGCCGACAACGTCATATGTGACTACCGGGTGAGCGCGTGCGGCGTCGCCTTGGCCGGTCGGCCGCTGTGCTCCGACGAGGTCGCCGTGCGGTTCACAACCGTACTGCCGGCCGCACCCGCCGGCTTCTCGGTGACCCTGTCGCCCGCACCGGTGAAGGCGCAGGCGCGGTGGAACGCAGTGACTGATGCCCGCCAGTACGCGCTCACGCTGCGGCCCGCGACGGGCGTTGCGGTGCAGGCGGTTACCGACCGGACCGACGCGGTGCTGCCCGAAGGGACCGCCGTGTTGGCGCCCGGGACCTACCAAGCGACTGTTCGCAGCTGCGCGGCCCGCTGCGGGACCGAATCGGCACCGGTCACGCTCACTGTGGTCGGCAGCACCAGCACATCGTCGTCGTCCACCTCATCCTCGACCTTGTCACCGTCCAGCTCCACCTCATCCTCGACCTTGTCACCGTCCAGCTCCACCACGACGATCGTGTCGGCGACCTCGTCGACCACGGGTGTTTCCAGCACGACCTTGGTGTCG
>JAYTFI010000117.1:0-5342 GCA_043734485.1 Acidimicrobiales bacterium
ACAGACCGGGTCGGTCGGGCCCGTGGAGGCGGAGCTGCCCGCCCAGTCCCTCGACGACGAGTTGCCGATCGCCGAGGCCGCGCGCGCCGCGGCCAGGCATGCGCAGATCGGCCGGCTCGACCGCGTCACCATCGGCGGCGGGGTCGGTCGACTCGGGATCTACGACCGAGGTCGGCCCACTACGGAGCACCTCCCCGACCTTCGCCACGAGGTCCGTCGTCATCTCCGCCTTCCAACCGGTCCAAGCCGTCGGGCCGGTGGCCTTCGAATCGGCCTCCGTCAGCGCGGCGAGCAGTTCAAGGGTGACGATCGAGCCGACCTCGGCCGCGACGGCGGCGATCGTCCCGGGATCCTGGAGATCGCGTCCCGTGGCGACCGACGGCAGCAGCAGATGGTGGCGAACAAGTGACACGAGCACTGCCACATCATCGGCGCCGAAGCCCATGCGTGACGCGATCGTCGCCATCAGGATGACCCCGGCGTCGGTGTGATCACCCGCGTATCCCTTGCCGATGTCGTGCAGGAGCGCGCCGACGAGCAGCAGGTCCGGCCGGCTCACGTCGCGGATGAGCGCAGCGGACTGCGCGGCGGCCTCCATGAGATGGCGGTCGACGGTGAAGCGGTGGAATGCGTTGCGCTGAGGACGGTTGCGGACCGCAGCCCACTCCGGCAGCACCCGGGTGATGAGGTCGTACTGGTCGAGCGTCTCCATCGCCGTCACCGTGGCCGCACCCGCGCCCAGCAGCGACACCAGCCCTTCCCTCGCGAGTGGCGTCCAGGGGCCCTCCTGGGACGGCGTGATGGCGGCAAGGTGCTCGAGCAGCGAGATGCTGAGCAGCGCGCCGTGGTGGGCGGAGCTGGCCGCCGCGTACAGGAGCACGCCCGCCGGATCGGTCGGGATCTCCGCGAGGTGGATCTCGTCATTGGAGATGACGAGCCCATGCGCGAGCGCAGCCGGCTCGTCGCTCTTGCGGCGAGCCGAAGCGGAGGCGCGGACGAGACGCGATGCCCGGTCGAGCTGCCATGTGACCGTCCTGGCCGCAGCCGCAAGACGCGAGATGAGCGCGTCCGCATCGGCGAGGCCGAGCGCATGGCCGACGTCGTCCTGCAGGTCGAGACGGAGGCGATCTTCGTTGCGTCCGGTGAGACGATGCAGCGCGACGCGGATGTCGAGCAGTGTGCTCCGAGGCTCGGCCAGCATCTCCGGGTCGAGCGACTCCACGACCGACGCGAACGCTCGGAACATGGCCATGTCGCGGATGCCGCCGCTGCCCTCCTTCAGCTCGGGTTCAAGCAGGAATCCGACCTCGCCTGCGGTCGCATGCCGTTCGGTGGCCATCGTCTGGAGGCGCTCGAGCGACCCGCCGGCGCGTCGCCGCCACTGCGCGTCGGCCTTGCGCAGAAGGTCGGCCGCGAGGGCACGATCGCCCGCCACGAAGCGGGCGTCGAGCAGGCCGAGCTCGACCTTGAGGTCCGTCTCGGCCACGGCCAGCGCCTCGTTGATCGTGCGCACGCTGTGATCGAGCTTGAGGTGAGAGTCCCAGATCGGATACCAGATCCGGTCGGCGATGGCGCCGATGTCGTTCGACCGTGAATGCACGAGGAGCACGTCGACGTCGCTGCCCGGACACATCTCCCGGCGTCCGTAGCTGCCGACCGCGACCAGTGCAACCCGGCGGGCGTCACCCAGTAGGCCGGTCAGCCAGGCATCGAGAACGTCGGTGTAGCGGTGACAGAACGCCTCGCCCCGAAGTGTCAGGTCACCGAGCAGCGCGGCGCGCTGCCGAGTGATGTCGTCGACCGGAGCGGCGTCGGCCTTGGGCCCCAGCCCTTCCGGTGGGCTGTCCTTGCGTCGCATCGCCGCAGACGCTCAGAGCGCTTCGCTGTCGACTTCGCCGGTACGTATCCGGATGACCCGGTCGACCGTGGTGATCCAGATCTTGCCGTCGCCGATCTTTCCCGAACGAGCTGCTGCGGCGATGGCGCCTGCGACCTCGCTCGCCCTGGCATCGTCGGTCACGATCTCGAGGCGCATCTTGGGGAGGAAGTCGACCCGGTACTCGGCACCGCGGAACACTTCGGTGTGCCCGCGCTGACGGCCGTGGCCCCGCACCTCGGTGAGCGTGATGCCGTTGATCCCGATGGCGTGCAGCGCGTCGCTCACCTGCTGGACCATGTGCGGCTTGATGACGGCGGTGATGAGCTTCATCGGGGTGGTGCCTCTCTGTGGGTGTGGCAGTTCGGGGTCGCGAGCGGCGTATCGATCGGCGCGCGGTGTGTGCGCGATGCGCCGCTCACGCCACGACCTCGATCGTGCACGATGGCCCGGTCGCTCGAGCGAGGCGGGCGTCGAGGGTGACCAGGGTGGCTTCGAGCACTTCGGCGAGCGCGACATACGCCGCGTCCCACCCACGGAGCGTATGGCGTAGCTCCCAGACGCGCTCGAGCAGCGCCCTGTGCCCGTACCGCTCACCAGGCCAGGACCTCAGGTCATCGACGGCCAACAACGATGACGTCTCATCGAGGTTGCCACGAAGGCTCTCCCGTCGAATGAGGCTGAGCACCTCGATATCGACGATGTGCGGCGCCGCGTGATCCGGGTCCTGCGCGAGGCGGGTCCGAATCAATTCTGCGAGGGGCGTATCCGTGACCACCTCGAAAAGGCAGGACGCATCGACGACGATCATGCCGGCCAGGTTCCCCGCAGTTCGTCGAGGGCTTCGAGCGTGTCCCGACCGCGGCGCATCGCCGGTCGCCGCCGCGTCCGTTCGAGCCATTCGTCGACCGAAGGCCTCGCCGCGAGACGGACCACCTCCCGGCGGAGCAGTTCGGGCACGGACAGGCCGACGTCGGCCGCCCGCTTCGCTATCGCGTCGTACACAGCATCGTCCAGGTCGCGAATCTGCACCGTACGAGGCATCTTTGCACCGTACTATGCAGAACTGCATGTGCGGGGTCAGACGGGGTCAGACGGGGTCAGACGGGGTCAGACGGGGTCGGTCGATGTCTGCGGTGTCTGCGGTGTCTGCGATGTCTCCCATGCCGCCATCACGGCGCGGCCTTTGGCGACGGCGAGGCGCATAACGTCGCGGTTGCCCTCCTCGCGCAGCAGTCGCAGCGTGACGCTGGTGAGCCGCCACCCGTCGGGCGTGCGCACGCATTCGTCGGTATACGTGCCGTACATCGTGTAGCGGTCGCCACCCTGGCCCGACGTCAGCCAATGCTCTGCGCGCATATGAGCGGTGATGACTGCGGTGTCCCCGTCGATGACGAAGCGGTGCGTGCCGATGAAGTGCTGCGTCGCGTCGAAGCCGGCGAACATGCGCGCCACCGAGCGGACGTAGCGCTCCATCGGCAGCCGCCGGGGTGGTGGTTCGGGGGTGAAGTCGCTCATGTCGATCAGCACCTCGTCGACAAAGATCGAGCGCCAGAGGACCCAGTCGTGGCGGTCGAGACCGAATGCGTAGCGATGGATGAGGTCACGTAGCTCGGACTCATCGGCCAAACGGCGCAGAAGCGCGGCATCAGAAACTGCAGAACGGTCGGACATCAGCGTGCTCCTTCCGCCGCAGTCGCGACCCACTCGTCCTGCAACAGCACACCGTCGTTCAGCAGTGCGTCGACCTCTTCCGTGGACCGGCCGAGCCACTGGATCAGCACCTCCGCGTTGTGCTCGCCACGGTGTGCCGCCACACCGATCGCGCTCGTGTCGCTCGCCGACATGCGATAGGGCGAACGGACGACCTCACGGTCGCCTCCGGCACGGTCGTCGACCCGAACGACGGTCTTGCGGGCCGTCAGCGTCGGTGACTCCATCACCGCCCGGCGCTCGCGCAGCTCGCCCCACGCCAGGCCCGCGTCGTCGAGCGCCTTCAGCACTGCGGCACGATCCGGCAGCCCGCACAGGAACGCCGTTGCGCACGCACGACGAGCCGTCATCTTGGTGGTGAGATCCGCGTCCTTCGGCGATGGGTCGGCGAGGCCGTGCACGCCGGACAGCTGGCGCCACACCCAACGCAGCCCACCGGCCAGGTTCACCGGCCCGCAAGCCGTGTCCCAGACCTCGCCGTTGATCCTCTCGGCCTCGGAGTCGTCGATGCTGAAGATGATCATGTCGCTCGAGAACGCCATTGCGTCCATCATCGCGATGTCGATGTACTGCCCGATGCCGGTCTGATCACGGACCCTGAGCGCGGCCATCACGCCGATCACGCCGTGCATGCCGGAGAGTACGTCCGCGGCGCTGAACGACAGGTCGAGCGGATGGACGCCCTCGTGCTGCTCGATGAGTCCGGTTTCGGCGTGGATGACCGACGCGTAGGCGGCGCGCTGCGACTCGGGCCCGTCCTGACCGAAGCCGCTGATCGACATCATCACGAGCCGCGGGTTGCGGGCCGAGAGCGCAGGCCAGTCGAGGCCGTAGCGGGTGAGCACGCCGGGCCGGAAGTTCTCGATCACGATGTCGGACACGGCCGCGAGATCGGCCACCAGCTCCGGCCCGCCGGGCTTGCGCAGGTCGACGCAGACATTGCGCTTGCCGCAGTTCTGCTGCGTGAAGTACGTCGACAGCCCGGCCGTCTTGCGGCCCCAGATGCGGGTGATGTCGCCCTCGGGAGGCTCGACCTTCACGACCTCAGCGCCCAGATCGGAAAGGACGCGGCCGGCGACGGGTCCGGCGAACACGCGGGAGAGGTCGAGGACCCGCACCCCCTCGAGCGGACGGGGTGCGGTCGGCACGGTCACAGCATCCGCCCGTGCGAGAGCGAGCGGTCGGCCTCGGCCATGTCCTGCTGTTCGCGGATGAACTTCAGAAGGTGGGGATGGGTGAAGACCCAGAACTTGCCGTGCACAATGGCGTCGAGGACGAGCGTGCCGACCTCGTCGGGATGCATCCCGCTCGACAGCAGGTTCGACATCTTGCCGCCCAGCTTCTCGCCCGCCGCTGTGGCCGGTGCCCGCTCCCCCGCCGCCTGACGCCGGTTGTGGACGCTGTTGCGGCCGATGTCGGTGTTGATCGGCCCAGGGCACAGCACCGACGCGTGATGCGCGGTCTTGCCGATCCGGAACTCGCGTTCGAGGGTCGCCATCAGCGCGATCACGCCGTGCTTGGCCACGTTGTAGGGGCCGACGGCAGCACCGGCGATGAGCCCGGCGACCGACGACGTCGAGTTGATGTGCCCCGACGGACTGCGCCCGATGAGTGGCTGGAACACCTTCACGCCGAAGATCGGACCCCACAGGTCGACAGCGAGGGTCCACTCCCAATCCTCGATCGTCGTATCGGCGAGCTTCGAGAACGTGGCCACACCGGCGTTGTTGCAGAGCACGTCGACCCGGCCGTG
>JAYTFI010000118.1:0-6339 GCA_043734485.1 Acidimicrobiales bacterium
GCGGCGGCCGCGATGACGTTGTGTCCGCAGGCATGGCCGATGCCGGGGAGGGCGTCGTACTCGGCGCATATGCCGAGGTGCAGCGGCCCGCTTCCGGCGGTGGCGGTGAAGGCGGTGTCCAGTCCGGCAACGCCGTAGTCGATCGTGAAGCGGCCGTCGGCGTCGAGCAGGTCGGCGACCATGCGGGCGGACAGGTACTCCTCGTAGGCCGTCTCCGGGTTGGCATGCACGCGGTGGCTGAGGGCGAGCAGCCGTCCCCCGGCCTCATCGACGATCGAACGGGCGGCGTCCTTGGCCTTCACGGTGGCGATCATCGGTCGATCGTAGGGCGTCGCGGTCTCACGCCGTGAGGTCGAACTTGCACTGCTTCTTGCCCCAGGCGGCAATGGCGTCAGCGGCCTTGCCGAACTTGGGGTCGGCGGCGATCTTGCCGACGTTCGCCTCCATCGTCTTGACCATGGCGTCGGCCTTCGTGATGTCGATCTTCTTGAGCTTCTGGATCTCGACATTGATCTTCTGCATGCCCGAGCTCATCGTCTTGAAGTCGGTGTTGATGGCCTTCGGGGCTGAGCTCTCCGCGTCCTTGAAGGTCTTCGCACCCTTTGCGAAGGCGGTGAATCCGGCCTTCAGGTCTTTCGAGTCGATTGCGCCGATCTCGTTCACGGCGGCCCGAAGCGCCGGCAGCTTGGAGCAGAAGGCGTCCTTGGCCTGAGCGCCGCCGGCGTGTCCGAAGACCAGCGTGGCGGTGAGGAACGTGCCGGAAACGATGGTGGTGATGCGGCGGGTGGTGTTGTTCACGGGCGGGTATCTCCTTTGTGGAGCAGCGCTTCGGCTGCGTGTCGGGGTGCGTCTTGGTTCATGACTTCGATGGGAACACTGTTGCGCAGGAAACTTCATCGACGGGGGCGGGTCAGGAATGACCCGTGCCGGCGGACGGGTCACCGATTCGGCGGTCGGTCCCCAGGAGCGGATCGATGTCGAGCGACCAGGTATCGGACCGCGTTTCCGCAGTTCGTGTCAAGCCGGCTCGGCGGTCCTCACATGGATCCGCCCATTGAGCGCCGACCGATGGCGTTTGGCCCCCTCCGAGCCGCGATCTCAGGTCAGCGCAGCCTGGTCGCGCCGACCGGGTCATGAGCGCGGTGTAAGAACTTCCGATTTTGCGACCTCCTTCCGGCGCGGTCAAGCTCCCGGCCATGACCGAGCCCGATGTCGATCCCGGCCGCTTCACGGTCCACCGGTCCTCTCGCCGCGGGTTCTCGCAGGCGTACGTTCGCGAAGGGGTCGGTGGCGTCCCGCTCCTCCTCGTGCACGGCTGGCCCGAATCGAAGCGCATCTTCTGGCGCGTGATCGAGCCGCTGGCGGCGGCCGGCTTCGAGGTGATCGTGCCCGACCTGCGCGGGTTCGGCGACTCCGGCGTCGGCCCGGACGGCTTCCATGACGTCCCCTCGCATGTGCGCGACCTCTACTCGCTCGTGCACGACGAGCTGGGCCACGACCGGGTCGTACTGGTCGGTGGTGATCTCGGCGGTCCGGTCGTGCAGGACCTGTCGCTGCGCTTCGACGGCTTCGCCGACCGGATGGTGCTGTTCAACTCGCCACTGCCCTACGTCAAGGACGCGATGGTCGGCATGCGGACGCGACCACCTGCGGAGGCGTCCGACTACTTCCGCAGGCAGGGCAACGATGCGGATGCGCTCGCCGCCGAGCTCACGTCGCGGGCGATGCGCCAGCGCTACATCGCGACCTTCTACACGTCACGGTTCTGGGCGCATCCAGGTGCGTTCACCCCCGAACAGGTGGCGTTCCATGCCGAGCCGTTCGGCGACGAGGCCCGGTTGCGTGCAAGCTTCGGCGGTTACGAGTCGAGCTTCTCGGCGGCCGCCCGTTCCGAGGTGAGTGCGATGACGGCACCCAACCCGACCCGGACGCTCGTGCTGTTCGGCACCTCCGATCACGTGCTCTACCCGGAGTTCGACCGCATGGCCGCAGTCGTGTTCCCCGACCACGTCGGCCCGTTCTTGCTGCGCGACTGCGGACACTTCGTCCCGTGGGAAGCAGCCCACGCGCTGATCAGCGGGACGGTCGCGTTCTGCTCGGACCTGCTGGCGGCGCGCCGCCATGCTCCGGGCGTTCTCTGACCCGTTCTGCACCGTCACGGTGCAGAACGGGTCGAAGTTCGGAGCGGGTCCCGGCTATTCGATGATGACGACGACGTCGCCCGCGCCGACGGTGTCGCCCGCCTTCACCTTGATCTCCTTGACCGTGCCGGACTTCTCGGCCGTGATCTGGTTCTCCATCTTCATCGCTTCCAGTACGACGACTGCGGCGCCCGCTTCGATGGCCTGGCCGACCTCGACGAGCACCTTCACGATCGTGCCCTGCATCGGCACGGCGACCGCGCCCGAACCGCCGCCTGCCGCGCCGCCGCCCGCCGCAGCCGAGGCACGCTTCGCCTTCGGCGCGGCGGCGGCGCTTACAAACGCGGGGGCGACGTCCGGCACCCAGGCCTTCACTGCGAAGCGCTTGCCGTTCACCTCCACGTCCAGGTCGCGGCGTACTCGGGCCGGCTCGGTCTCCGTTGCCGGGGTGCCGGTATCGATGCCCGTGGACGACGTCATGGCCGAAAGATCGAGCGTGTCCTCGACCCACTTGGTGGAGTGCGTGGCCGCGTGGAAGTCGGGATGCTCCAGGATGGCTATGTCGGCCGGAATCGTCGTATGGATACCCGTGATCGTGGTCTCCTTCAGCGCGCGTATGGTCCGGGCGATCGCCGTCTCGCGGTCCTTGCCCCAGCAGACGAGCTTGGCCACGAGGTTGTCGTAGTACTGGCTGATGGCGTCGCCGGGCTCGTAGCCGGCATCGACGCGCACGCCGAACCCGTCGGGCCGCACGAAGGTGGTGATCGGACCCGGGGAAGGCATGAACTTGCCGCCGGCCGGGTTCTCGGCGTTGATGCGCACCTCGACGGCGTGGCCGCGGCGTGACGCATTCACCTGCTCCTGTGTCATCGGCAGCGCCTCGCCGCTGGCGACGCGGATCATCCACTCGACGAGGTCGATGCCGGTGACCATCTCGGTGACGGGGTGCTCGACTTGGAGGCGGGTGTTCATCTCGAGGAAGAAGAACTTGCCGTCCTCGTAGATGAACTCGACCGTGCCGGCGTTGAAGTAGCCGACGGCCTTCGCCAGCTTGACCGATGCCTCGCCCATGGCCTCGCGCAGTTTCTGGCTGAACGCCGGGGCCGGCGATTCCTCTATGAGCTTCTGGTGACGGCGCTGCGCCGAGCAGTCACGCTCGCCGACCCATAGGACGTTGCCGTGCTGGTCACCGATGATCTGCATCTCGATGTGGCGCGGCCACACGAGGTAGCGCTCGATGTAGGCCTCGTCACGGCCGAATGCCGACTTCGCCTCACGCTGCGCGCTTGCGAGCTGCGACTCCGCCTCTTCGGCCGAACGCACGACTTTCATGCCGCGCCCGCCGCCGCCGAAGGCCGCCTTGATGACGAGCGGGTAGCCGAATTCGGCGCCGAACGTCGTGATGTCGGTGTAGTCCTTGAGGAACTTGGTGGTGCCGGGCACCATCGGCACGTTGGCCTTCTGGGCGGCAATACGTGAACTCACTTTGTCGCCCATCACGTCGATGGCCGAGGGCGGCGGGCCGATGAAGGCGACACCGCGATCGGTGATGGCACGGGCGAAGTCGGTGTTCTCGCTGAAGAAGCCGTAGCCAGGGTGGACGCCGTCGGCGCCGCTGTCCTCGATGGCCTTGAGGATCGCCTCCGTATTGAGGTACGACTCGGCCGACGTGTTCCCGCCGAGGGCGTAGGCCTCGTCGGCGAGGCGGACATGAAGGGCATTGCGGTCGGCCTCGGAGTAGACGGCGACTGTCGCGATGCCCATCTCCCGGGCGGTGCGGATGACCCGGACGGCGATCTCGCCCCGGTTTGCGATGAGGATCTTCTTCAGCATGAGGGGTGCATTCTCGTCGGCTCGGCCACCCGGGTGCCACATTCGCTGCCCGGCAGCGGCGACAGGCCGCGCACCTGCCCCTGTCCGTCCGCGCACATCGGGGGTTTTCGATACTTTCCGCACCCGTTCTGGTTCGAGGTGCGCGGACTTCTGCGGCGAGGTGCGACGTTCGCTCTGGGACGCTGACGGTCATGGAACCGTCAGTACCCGCGCCCATCGACCGGCCTGACCTCGACGCTCGGCTGGCGGCATGCGGCTTTGGTCCGGTGCAGTGGTTCGAGTCGATCGGCTCGACCAACACATGGCTGGCCGAACGGGCGCGTGCAGGTGCGCCGGCCGGTCTGGTGGCGATTGCCGACGAGCAAACGGCGGGTCGGGGTCGGCTCGGGCGTACGTGGATCGCGCCGCCGGGATCGGCGCTCCTCATGAGCGTGCTGATCCGGCCGTCGACACCAGTGGACCGCTGGCCGCTCGTGGCGTTGGCCATGGGAGTGGCGGCGATGGATGCGGCCGTGTCCGCGGGAGCGGAGGAGGCCCGGCTGAAGTGGCCGAACGACCTGATCATGCCGACGCGTGGCGACCGGAAGCTGGCCGGGATCCTGGCCGAGCTCGTGATGATCGGTGGCGCACAGCCCGATTCGGGCGCGGTCGTCGTCGGCATCGGCACGAACGTCCGCCGCCCGCCGGAAGTCGACCCGGACGTGGCCGATCGGGCGATCTGGCTGGACGAAGCGGGCGCACACAGCAGCGTGGACGACCTCGCCGTCGCCATCATCACCGGGTTCGCAGAGCGCATACGACAGCTCGAGGGCGACCCGGTCGCGCTCCTGGCGGACTACCGCGCCCGTTGCGCGACGCTGGGTCGCGACGTCAGGGTCGAGCTCCCCGGCACGGTGCTGCTCGGAACCGCAGTGGACGTCGACGCTTCGGGACGCCTTGTCGTCCGCGAGCACGCCACCGGCACGGAGGCGCCCGTCAGCGCCGGTGACGTCGTCCACGTCCGCTGAGTCCGCGGCGCTCAAATTCTCCGCGCCCTCTTGCGTCTTCGGTTTCGCTCCGCCCGGCGAAATGCGAAACGATCAGACGCAGTTCTTGATGGTCCAATTGTTGACCTTGGCCAGCGAGGTCTCGAGGCGCTTGTCGGCCATCAGCTTGGTGATCTTGGGCGTGAGGTCACCCGAGACTTTCTTGGCGTCGGCCAGCTTGGTCCCGGCCAGGGTGCGGAGCATGCCGTCGAGGCTGGCGAACGTGCCGCTCAGGTAGTTCAGGTCGGTCTTGATCGCCTTGGGTGCCTTCTTCGCCATGTCCTTCAGCGTCTTGGCCGACTTGCTGATCGCCGACGACGTCGCCGCCAGTTCCTGGCCGGTGAGGCCGGTGAGCGCGTCCGCCGCGACCTTGAGGCGGGCGATCTCGCCGCAGAACTTGTCCGGCGTGGCCGTAGCCGGCGTCGCCGTCGCCCCGAACAGTCCCGCAGTCAGTGAAAGCGTGACGACGGCGGCCCGGGTGCGTCGACCAATCATGGCCCGAAGGCTACCTGTGGTTCGGTCCGCGGCATCCCGGCCAACCCGTACCATGTCGTTCCTTCCGTATGAGGGATTCCCGACCATCCGCCGACCCCGCAGCGCAGTCATCTCCGCGCGGACCTCAACGGCGTCGACGCACCTGGCCACAGCGGATGATGCTCGTCGGCATCGTCGTCGTCGCCCTCTTCATTGCACTCATCGGCGGTCTGTATGCATACGGATCACTGAAGTTCAACCAGATCCAGCGCACGACGGTGCGCAAGGGCATCCTCGTGCGGCCCGAGGTCGGCCTCCCGGTGAACATCCTGCTGGTCGGCAGCGACAGCCGGGCCGCCTTCACCGGCAAGGACAAGTCGAGCTTCGGCGACGCCTCCCAGGTAGAAGGGCAGCGCAGCGACACCATGATGCTCCTGCACGTGGACCCCAGAACCGGCGGGGTCTCGGTCCTGTCGATCCCCCGGGACCTGTGGGTGCCCATTGCCGAGGTGGGTACCGAGGACAAGATCAACCAGGCCTTCGACGGGGGCCCTTCCCGACTCATCTCGACCGTGCAGAGCGCGCTGGGCGTGCGCATAAACCACTACGCCGAAGTTGACTTCTCGGGCTTCCGCAGCGTCGTCAACGCAGTCGACGGGGTGACGATCTGGCTGCCCTACCCGGCGCGTGACTCGATCACCGGCCTCGACCTGCCGAACGCAGGATGCGTCCCGATCACCGGCGAGCAGGCGTTGGCGTATGTCCGGAGCCGGCACTACCAGCAGCTGCGCAACGGCAAGTGGCGCACCGATCCAACGTCGGACTTCGGCCGGATCAAGCGCCAGCAGGGCTTCATCCGGTACACG
>JAYTFI010000119.1:0-2810 GCA_043734485.1 Acidimicrobiales bacterium
AGATCCGATGATCCCTCCGGGGACACGGACCCGCAACAGCGCGCCGTCGGCCGCCTCGAAGGGCGCATGGGCGCTGGGGCAGGCATCACGGCGAAGGGCGACGAGATCCCCAAGATCCCCGAGATCCCCGAGATCCCCGAGAGCGGTGCTGCTGGCCATGGGTCGGCCACCCTAGCGGGCCGACATAGGGCAGCCTGCCCTACGTCGTCCGGGCGGGTGCCGCGAGGGTCAGCCCGATTCCGCGACGATCGCGCCGTCCCGGTCGACGACGATCACGTCGACCACGACCGGCACATCGCCGAGCACGCCGATCGCGGTCGACCTGGCTGCGTGGGCGACGGCATCGGCGATCGGGACACCGGCCGCCTGCGCCAGCTGGAGCACCTCGAGGGCGGTGCGCGCAGCCCCGGCCTCCGTCGCCACCGACGGGCTCGCCCCGCACTCGACCATGCGCGCCGCCAGCCAGTCCATGTCCACCTGACTGCGCCCGGAATGGAGGTCGAGATGCCCCTGGGCCAACTTGGTCAGTTTGGCGAAGCCGCCACCGATCGTCAGCCACGGCACCGGATGGGCGCGGACGTACTTGAGGAGCCCGCCGGCGAAGTCCCCCATGTCGAGCATGGCCGTGTCCGCCAGCCCGTAGCGGGCCTGCACGGCGGCCTCGGAAGTGCTGCCCGTGCAGCCCGCGACATGCTCGGTGCCGAGGGCACGGGCGACGTCGACGCCGCGATGGATGGAATCGATCCAGGCCGAGCACGAGTACGGGATCACGACGCCGGTCGTGCCGAGGATCGAGAGCCCGCCGACGATGCCGAGCCGGGGGTTCCACGTCTTGCGGGCCAGTACTTCGCCATCCTGGACGCTGATCTCCACCACGAGGTCGGGCTTCACGCCGAACCGAATGGCCATCGCCGTCACCACCTCGGTCATCATGCGCCGGGGAACCGGGTTGATAGCCGGCTCGCCCACCGGGAGGGGTAATCCCGGCAGCGTCACGGTGCCGACCCCTGGTCCGGCCCGGAACGTCACCCCGGCCCCCGGCGCGCCTCGGCGGACGGTCGAGACCACGAGCGCGCCATGAGTGACGTCGGGGTCATCGCCTGCGTCCTTTACGATGCCGGCTGATGCCTCGCCATCGCCGAGCCGCTCTGTCGACAGCGCGAACGAGGGCCGCTGGCCGCGCGGGAGCGTGATCTCGACCGGGTCCGGAAAACCGCCGCCGAGGAGCGCCTGGCAGGCCGCCTTCGTGGCCGCCGTCGCGCAGGCGCCGGTGGTCCAGCCCCGCCGCAGCGGCCCGGTCGGGCGGTGCTGGTCGGCGTCCATAGGCCCAGAGCGTGGACCGGATCGGGTCCGCATCGCAAGGACCGACCCGATTTTGCCAGGGAGTAGCGACCCCGGCTGCGGCGGGCTGGCAAACCGAGTTGGTACCCCCGAGCTGGCACACTCGGCGGGCCATGATCTCGCTCCCGCCCCGCGTCGTGATCGCCGGCACCCACTCGGGCGTCGGCAAGACCACCGTTGCCACGGGACTGATGGCCGCCCTCACCGCTCGTGGGGTGAAGGTCGCATCCGCGAAGGTCGGTCCGGACTTCATCGACCCCGGCTACCACGCCCTCGCCACCGGCCGGCCGGCCCGCAACCTCGACGCCTGGATGTGCGGCGTCGATGCCATCGGTCCGCTGGCCGGGCGAGCCGGGTCCGACGCCGACGTGCTGGTGATCGAAGGCGTGATGGGCCTCTTCGACGGTGCCGGCGACGGCACGCCGTCATCGACCGCCGACATCGCCCGCATCCTCGACGCGCCCGTCGTACTCGTGATCGATGCGTCCTCGATGAGCCAGTCGGTGGCGGCCATCGTCCATGGGTTCGCGACGCTCGACCCGGACGTCCGCCTCGCCGGCCTCGTCCTCAACCGGGTCGGCAGCCCGGGCCACGAGCTCCTCCTGCGGGCCGCGCTGGAACCCGTCGGCATGCCCATCCTCGGCGTCCTCGGCCGCGACGACACGTTCTCCTGGCGCGACCGCCACCTCGGCCTCGTGCCCGTCGCCGAACGTCCGGACGCCGTGCGTGACTCGTTGCGCTCGCTGACCGCGGCGATCGACCGCAGCTGTGATCTCGATGCCGTCATGCGCCTCGCGTCGACCGCACCCGCCCTCCGGGTCGCCGCGCCGCGCCTCCCGGAAGCGGTCGGCCGCGCTCGCGTGGCCCTGGCCGCCGGGCCGGCGTTCAGCTTCACCTACCAGGACAACCTCGACTCGCTGGCCGCGGCAGGCGCCGAGCTGGTCCCGTTCGATCCCTGCCTGGACGAACGCCTTCCTGAGGGGTGTACCGGTCTGGTGGCCGGTGGGGGCTTCCCGGAGGTCTATGGCGGCGCCCTGGCCGACAACGGCGCCTTGTTGGCGGACGTCCGGGATTCGATCATCAGTGGCGGCCTCGCGGTCTGGGCCGAGTGCGGCGGGCTGCTCTGGCTGGCCGACCGCCTCGACGGCCGTCCGATGGCCGGTGTGGTCGCCACCGAGGGCGAGATGACGAAGCGATTGACCCTCGGCTACCGGGCCGCGGTCACGTGTTCGGCGACACCGCTCGGCCCTACCGGGACGGTGCTGCGGGGCCACGAGTTCCACTACTCGACGACGTCGCCGGCCGGTGATGCGCTCTCGCTCACGGGCCGCCACGGCGCGTCGACCGGCGGGTTCGCGTCGCCGTCGATGCTGGCCTCGTACCTGCACATGCACCTCGGGAACACGCCGGAACTGGCGGCTGCGTTCGTGACGAGCTGCCTCCGGAACCGATCCGGGACCGACTGACCT
>JAYTFI010000120.1:0-3765 GCA_043734485.1 Acidimicrobiales bacterium
GCTGCGGGGCCGGGGATCGTCGCGCTCATCGAGCGCGGACAGCAGGTCGCACTGGTCAGCGACGCCGGGATGCCGGCCATCTCCGACCCGGGCGAGCACATCGTCGCCGCCGTCGTCGCTGCGGGTCTTGCGGTGACTTGCGTTCCCGGTCCGTCCGCCGTCGTTGTCGCGCTGGCGCTCAGTGGCCTGCCGACCGGGCGATTCGTGTTCGAGGGCTTCCTTCCGCGCAGTGGCACCGATCGGTCGGGGAGGCTCGCCGAGATCGCGGTGGAGAGTCGCACGATCGTCCTCTACGAGGCGCCGCATCGAATAATACGTACACTTACCGATCTGGCCTTGGTGTGCGGTGATTCGCGTCGCGCGTCGGTCAGCCGAGAGCTCACGAAGAAGTTCGAGGAGACCCAGCGAGGCACTCTCGGACAGCTCGTCGCCTCCGCCGCGCAGGTGGAGCCCCGGGGTGAGCATGTGATCGTCATCGAGGGTGCCGATCCGGCCGTCACCGCAACGTTCGACGATGTCGCGATCAGGGTTCTTGTCGATGAGCAGCGCAGCCGCGGCCTACGCACGCGCGAAGCCGTCGATGCTGTCGCAGGAACCACGGGGTTGCCGCGTCGACGGGTCTACGCAGTGGCTACCTCGGCAACAGCAGCGGCACCGGCACCGACCCAGTTCGCGATTCCGGCGAACCCGTAGCCGATCGTCAGTTGGCCGTCCCTTTTCCCGCGGCTTTCGCGAACTTCCACGCCCGCAGCGCGCTGCCGCCGGCGGCACCGGGAATCACCGCACTCGCCGGGCTGCCGCTGATCAGGTTGGCGACGGCCAGCAGTAGACACAGCGCGGCGCCGATCCCGAACATGAGCACGGCCCGCTGACCCTTGGCAAAGCGCGCGATCAGGATGAGCAGGAGCCCGAACACCGCAAGGCCGATACCAACCGCTCGAAGCGAGCTCGCGTCGTAGTAGGTGTTGCCGATCTTGACTGCGTTGTCGACGGTGCCGTAGGTGGTTGTGCTGCCGCTCGCCAGGACCACCGCGCCTGCGGCCCCGAGCAGCAGGAGTATCCCGACGGCGCGGATCCACCGCCTGCCACTGCGCATGGCCTTCTCCTGCGCCGGAGTAGGACCGCCCGACGCCGACGGCGTGCCGTAGAGGATCGCGGTCGCCGTGCTCGACGCGGTGTGATCGACCTCGCTCGGATGCATGCGGGAGCCGTTGCGTTCGAGCGTGAACTCTTCGCCGGCGGTAGCGGGTACGAGGCGCAGGACGAGCGTCGCGCCGTCGGCCGCCTGTCCCTGCAGGCCGGTTGTGCGCAGGCTTTCTGCGTCGGTGATCCGCGTGAGCAGGGTGCCGTTGTACGTCAGGTCGATGGTTTCGTAGCCAACGGTCCACTGCACGGACGCAAGCGGTGCCGTTGCCTCGTTGAGCGAGAAGTTCTGAGAGGGCATCGGCCCCTGCCTTGTCTGCGGGAGTTGGGTAAGGGACCTAACGGGTCCTGAGCGACGGTCGGCGTGGGCCACGTCAGGCGGCAAAGAGTAGGGGAGGCGTCATCCGACGGGTGATGCCAGGATGCTCGGCCGTCGCAGCCACGGCAGCAGCAACAGTATGAGCATGAACCACGTGCCGATTATCAGCGTGGCCGTGTGTGGCCCGAAACCGGCAGAAACGCCTGCGCCGAGCGCGTTGACGAACCCGTGCACGGCCATGCCTGGCACGAGCGACTTGGTCTGCTGGAGAAGCCAGGCCAACGCAATGCCCATCACCCCCAGCGGGACCGTCATGCGCAGCGGCACGACGAACGCGTGGGCAACACCGAAGAGCGAGCCGCTGATGATCATCGCCGCAAGCGGACCGAAGCGTCCGGCGAACGCCGGGAAGAGGAAGCCTCTGAAGAACAGCTCCTCGAAGATCGGCGCGGCGATGCAGGTTGCGAGCAGGATCAGGATGAGGACGCGGATCGGCGGATGGTTGCCGAGCACTTTCAGCAGTATGTGGCGGTCGTCCTTCGCGGGTGTGGCGGCCGGGTTCGGAACGAGGTCGGTGGCCGGGACGTCGAACGAGGTGTCGTCAGGCGCGGTCGCCGTCGGCCCTGCTGACCCTGGGACCGGTGCGGCCGGATCCGACGCGCCCGGTAACGGTGGGTCGAAGCCCGGCCTCGTCGGATTCTCATCCACCCGACGGACCGCTTCGCTCTGGCGCGCGAGCTCGTCCTTCGGGGTCGTGAGCACCACCCAGCTGGCCGCGAAGAGCAGGAAGCAGAACCACACGGCGGCGCCGAGGATGGCGGCATCCGTGATCGATGCGGGTCGGCGCAGCCCCATACCGAACGGAGTGAGCCCCACCCGTCCGACGGCGAAGACCCGAACGGCGGCGAAGATCAGTGCCGGGGTGAGCAGGAGCAGCGCGCCTCCGGTGAGGAACGCGGGAGCGGTCCCGGAACGGAAGCTGTGGCTGATCCAGACGAACAGGCGGCTCAGCGCTTCGGTGAGTGCGAGCACCGCAGCGATCGCCGCGACCGCCCAGCGAAACGCCCCGGGGCCGGGGTTCTGCAGCGGTTCGGCGTGGGGAACGACGGGTGCCGCTGAGTCAGGGCCCTCGTCCGTGTCCCGGCCAGGCGGCTGGGGCATTGGTGGGATCCAGGTGGGAATCTCGGTCGCAGACGTCGCCTCGTCGTGGTCCGCCGTCTGCATCGCCGCATGTATCGGCATCTCATCGAAAGGGCTGAACGCCGCGGACTCGGTGGTCACGGCGCCGCCCGGAGCGCAGCCGCGCACGGTGCGCACACGAGCTTCCCCCGGAACACCGCCAGCTGGTCCTGCGAGGCGCAGAACACGCAGGAGCGTTCGAGTTTGCGGACCCGGATCGAGTCGCCTTCGATGGTCATGTCGAGCAGATCGCCGTCGCGGATGCCGAACACCTTCCGGTACTGCTTCGGCAACACGATGCGACCCAGGTGATCGATGCGTCGGGCGATGCCGGCCGCGCCTTCGTTGGCGGAATCATCTTCGGCGTCGCGGGCCACGGCCCTAACGTACGACCCGTGGGCCGACTCTTCGTGACGACACCGATCTACTACGTGAACGCGATCCCCCATGTCGGGCACGCGTACTCGACGGTCAACGCCGACGCGTTGGCCCGGTGGCACCGCATGCTCGGCGACGACGTGTTCTTTCTCACCGGCACGGATGAGCACGGCCTCAAGATCCAGCTCGCGGCGGAGGCGGAGGGCCTCACGCCGATCCAGTGGGCGGATCGGATCAGCGAGCAGTTCAAGGCGGCTAACACGCTGCTTGACATCTCGAACGACGACTTCATTCGCACCACCGAGCCCCGCCACTACGAAGCGGTGCAGTGGCTGCTGCAGAAGGTCTACGACAACGGCTACGTCGAGAAGGGCTCTTACGAGGGGCTCTACTGCGTCAGCTGTGAGGCCTACTACAAGACCGACGAGCTGATCGTGAACGCGGACGGGCAGGACGAGTGCTGCCCGATCCACAAGCGGCCGGTGTCGCACATGGCCGAGGAGAACTACTTCTTCAAGCTGTCCGCGTTCGAGGACCGTCTCCTTGCCTGGCTCGACGCCGTGCCCGACGCGGTGATCCCGTCAACGAAGCGCAACGAGGTGCTCGGGTTCATCCGCACCGGTCTGCAGGACTTCTCGATCTCCCGCACATCGCTCACCTGGGGCATCCCGATCCCCTGGGACCCGGCGCACGTCACGTATGTGTGGTTCGACGCACTCACCAACTATGCGACGGCGATCGGACTC
>JAYTFI010000121.1:0-2304 GCA_043734485.1 Acidimicrobiales bacterium
TGCGGCGAAGGCGTGGGAGGCCGAGTCGATCCTCGGCCACCTTGGCATGGACGGCCTGCTCGATGCCGACGTCGCCACGCTGTCCGGCGGGCAGCGGAAACGGGTCGCCCTCTCGCGTGCGCTGCTGCAGGAGGCCGACCTGCTCGTGCTCGACGAGCCGACGAACCATCTGGACCTCGATGCCATCGGGTGGCTCGAGGAGCGCCTTGCCCGCTGGCGCGGTGGGCTGCTCCTGGTCACCCACGACCGCCATGTGCTCGACCGTGCGTGTACGAAGGTGCTCGAGCTGGATCGCGGCACCGGCTACCTCCACGACGGCGGCTACCAGGGGTACCTCGAGGGGCGACAGGCACGGGAGGAGCGCAACGCGGCGAGCGAGTCCACCCGTCAGAACCTGGCTCGCAAGGAACTGGCATGGCTGCGTCGCGGCGCCCCGGCACGGACCCGGAAGCCGAAGGCGCACATCGAGTCGGCGACGGCGATCGTGAACGGGCGAGCGCAGGCCGCCGCGCGTTCCGGTTCGTTGGGTTTCGGGGCGGCGACGTCGAGGAGTGGGGAAGGCGAGCGTGGGCCGGGGCAGGGGAGCTTCCGTACGAGCGCCGACGAGAGTCTCGCGCCGCGGCTCGGCAACAAGGTGATCGAGCTTTCGGGCGTCGGGCACCGCTTCCGCGAGCGCCCGGGGAGCGATCGTGCCGGGGAGCCCGGCCTGTGGCTGTTCCGCAAGCTCGACTGGATCCTCGATCCGGGCGGCCGCTACGGCATCGTCGGCCCGAACGGCACGGGCAAGACCACCTTGCTGGACGTGCTCGCCGGGCGCCTGACGCCAGAGATGGGCACGGTTGACGTCGGCCCCACTGTCCGGCTCTCGTACTCCGATCAGCTCGGTCGTGCCCTCGATCCGACGCAGCGGGTGCGCGAAGCGGTCGCCGGGCCGACCCGTCCCGTCGGTACGCCCGAGGACAAACGGCTGATGGAGCAGTTCTGGTTCGAGGATGACGCCCAGTTCGCCCCGATCTTGACGCTGTCCGGCGGCGAGCGCCGCCGCCTGCAGCTGTTGCTCGTCCTGGCCGAGCGGCCGAATGTGCTGCTCCTCGATGAGCCGACCAACGACCTTGATCTCGATACCTTGCGGGCGCTCGAGGACTTCCTCGACGAGTGGCCGGGCACGCTCGTCGTCGTCAGCCACGACCGCTCCTTCATGGACCGCACCGTCGAGGACGTGCTCGCCATCGACCATGGCCGGGCCGAACTCGTGGCCGGTGGCTACGCCGGCTGGCGGGCGCGGCGTGATGCGGGCGGGAGCGGCGGGCCGGCGGCTCCGCTCCCAAAACCGGTGCCGCGCCCTTCCGCTGTGGCCGTTCTCGATGGGCCGAAGAAGCGTTCCTCCAGCACGCTGCGCCACCTCATCAAGAACGCGGAGCGGGATATGAGCAAGGCGACCAAGGACCGTGAGCGGCTGTCGACAGAGCTGGACGCAGCCATCGCGGCCCGCGACGGCCTGGCCATCGGCAACATCGGCGCCTCGCTGGCCGAGGCGCAGGCCAGGCTCGACTCGGCCGAGGAGCGCTGGCTGGAGTTGGCGGGCGAAGCCGAGGCCTGAGCTTCGGGCGCAGTGCGCGCACCCGGCGGATCGGTGCCTTCGCCACCGGAGGGGTGGCGAACCCTCCGAACCCCTCGCCGTCGGAAGTTGCCGCCGAGGCCGCCGTTGCGGTCATGGCGCCGACCGCCAGGCCAGAGCAGCTCGAACGGCGCGGGCGATGGTGTCGGGACGGTGTCGCCGCTGATCCCACGTGACGCCGACCATGCGCCATCCGATCGCGGCGAGACCGTTGTTGCGCTCCTGGTCCGCAGCCCAGTCGCTTCGCTGGGCATGCCATTCCCAGCTCACGGCCTCGATGCCGAGGCGCGCGTCCGGGTAGGCGAGGTCGAGGAAACGTTTGCTGCCGTCCGCAAGGAGCACCGGGTGCTGGGTGACGGGCTCGGGCAGTCCGGCGGACCGCAGCGCCGCCCGCACGTCGCGCTCGAACGTGTTGCTACCCCGTACTTCACCGTCGCGTTCGCCGAGGACAGATTGCATGACGCCGGCGCCGGCCCGACCGGCGCGGCCTATCGCGTCGACCCGGCGACGAAGGAGCGGGAGGGCAGTGAGTCGCCGCCGCAGCGCGTCGTCGACCATGAACCCCAGTTGCCGGGGCGACGTGAGCTCGGCGATGTCGATCAGCGTGCGGGTCGGTGTCGTGACTCGGAAGCCGGCGTGCTGCTGCGTGTCAAGCGAGCTGAGGCCGGAGCGGCGAACCAGGTCGA
>JAYTFI010000122.1:0-1799 GCA_043734485.1 Acidimicrobiales bacterium
ACAAGCGCCTCGCCGGTGTGCGCTTTCGTCACGATGCCGTCGATGTTGTGCCGTTCGATGTCGTGGAGGAACGCCGCCGGTGCGTCCCACGTGTACAGCACGACCTTGCCGATGTCGACGTCCTTCGCCATGGCATTGATTCGGGCGAGGGAATGGCGGCGGCCGGCGAACGTGTCGAACAGGGCGATGTCGACCGGCTTGCTCGGGAGCGTCCCGGGGTCGAACTCGACGACGAGCACACGGTCGCTGAACGGGGCGAGCATCGTCTGAAGACCCTTCACGATGATCTCGTAGTCGTTCACCAGCGCGATCCGTATCGGAGTGACCGGCGTACCCATCACTGTTGCTTCTTGCCTTGTTGCAGTCATGACCGGCCCATACCCGTCTTGTTGACGCACAAACGGCGCCGACCTGAGCCCGAACAGGCAGTTTTCACCCGAATGGGTGAGCGCTTCGCCCGATGCCGTCGTCGTTGGTTCGCTACGGTCGCGATCCCATGCAGGAGTGCCAGAAGTCCGACGAACCCGTGCCGACATCATCCACGTCCGCCGCGCCCGCACCCTCGTTGCGTGAGACGGTCGGCCGACTCCTCATCACGTCGACCGCCGATGGTTGGACGGTCGCCGGTGAGATCGATTCCCAGAACGCGGCCAGACTATCCGAAGCCCTCTCCGCGCGTCCCTCAGGGAATGTCGTCCTGGACATCGGCGCGGTGTCGTTCATGGACTCCAGCGGATTGCAGTCGGTCATCGATGCCACCAGACGCCTCCGGGCCGCAGGTGGGGACCTCACCCTCCGGCATCCGTCCGGCGTCGTTGCCCGCCTGATCGAGATCACCGGTCTGCAGGGCTTCCTGCACGTCGAGCCCTGACGCTCGCGGGGATGGGCTCGGTTGGGATTCCGGTTCGAATGCCACCGTCACATGCTCCTCGGGGCGGCGTTCCTCCTGTCGCGCCATCGCCTCCAGTAGCGCCTTGTCGGCGTTCGTCAGCGGCGGCTGGACGATTGATCGGGGCCACAGGTGCTGGGAGCGTACGACGGTCACCTCCAGCGCGTACAGCAGCACCTGCGAACCGATCAGCAGGAAGCCGATCAGTCCGAGCGCGGCCCCGATGACGCCGTACAGCTCGGAGCTCCGGCGCAGCTGATGGGTGACCAGGCGCAGCCCGATCGTCTGCAGCGCCTGCCATCCGACCGCTGCGACGATGACGCCCGGGACCAGTTCGACCAGGGGCAACGTCCGCGGGCTCAGCAGCCAGAACACGGCAAGGTAGAGCCCCGCCGAGAGCGTCAGGGCGAGGATCAGCCCGACCGCGCCGGCCAGTCGGGAGCCAGCGATGAACGTTCCGAGCAGACCCAGGAACGTGCTGACGGCGACGGCGGAGGCGAGGAGGGCAAACACACCGACGCCTCGCGCCATGCGCAGCACGAACGGCGGCCGGCTCTTGTGCGGTACGTGCCACACCTCGTGAAACGCGTACTGGAGGGCCTGGGTGACGCCGAAGCCGGCATACAGCAGACCCGCCAGCCCGACCCCAAGGCCGAGGCCGCTGCCGGGAAGGACCTTCTCCTCACCTGCGAGCTGGGCGCCGACGACCGGGAACTGCGAGAGCGCCGATGCGCGGATGCGCTCGGCCAGCGCCGGCTGCCGCTGTGCCACGAATGCCGTGAGTGTGACGACCACCAGCGTGAGCGGGAAGAACGAGAGGAACGCGTAGAACGCGATGAGGCCGGTGAGCTGGCCACCGCGGTCGTCGCCGTACTTCTTGAAGACCGCGACCACGAAGGCGACCGGGTTC
>JAYTFI010000123.1:0-6708 GCA_043734485.1 Acidimicrobiales bacterium
GTGTGGGCCGAACGCACACCCGGCATGACGGCGGCAGCGATCGACCGAGCCTACTTCGGCGACCATCCCGGCGTCCCGCCGTACGTCGCCGAACCGTGGCACGAGAACCTGGCCACGACGGAGCGGATGCTCGGATGGCTCGGTTGGGTGATGGGCGCCATGGAGCAGACCGAGCTCGAGGCCGATCGCGTGCTGGCCCGCCAGATCCGGACCGATCGGCCGGACCTCGGTGCCCTCACCGACGCCGAGCTGCTCGAGCGCGCCGTCAGCCTGCGGCCAATGTGTCGGCGGATGTTCGACCAGCACATCAACCAGAGCGGGGCGGCATCGATCGGGCCGGGCACGCTCGGCGCGATCTGCACAGCGATCGGTCGACCGGGCGATGTCATGCGCCTCATGGCCGGCCAGGGTGGCGTCGACTCGGCCGCTCCCTCCTATGCGATGTGGGATCTCGGCCGCAAGGCGGCGCGGTCGCCCGCGGTCGGCGCGATGTTCGATGGAGGGCCGGTCGGTCTGAATACTCGGTTGCGGGGATCGGGTGATCCTTCGGTCGCGTCGTTTGTCTCCGACCTCGACACGTTCCTCGCCGAGTTCGGCTCACGCGGTCCGAACGAGTGGGACGTGATGGCCGAGACGTGGGAGACCGATCCCGACCTCGCCCTCGGTCTGATCGACCACATGCGCCAGATGTCCTCCGACCACGGCCCCGGGGTCCGCCACGACGAGCGCGAGCGAGAACGCACGCAGCTCACCGACGCGATCGCGGAAGTTCTCGCTGGGAACGCCGAGGTGCTCGGCCAGTTCCAGGCTGCGGTGGCCAGCACGTCGGTGTTCGTGCCGGGACGCGAGCGGTCGAAGACGAACATCATCCGCGTGATCCAGGAGTCGCGGATGGCGTTGCGCGAGCTCGGCCGTCGCGCCGTCGCGGCCGGCCTGGTCGACTCACCCGTCGACGTGTGTCTGTTGTTCGAGGACGAGCTCCACGCCCTCGCCGCTGGTGACCTGTCCGATATCCGTGCCACGGTCGCGGCCCGCAGGGCGCACCACGACTGGCTCCTGACGCTGGAGCCGCCGTTCATCATCAACGGCCCCGCGCCCGCGAACACGACATGGCCGAAGAAGCGCGACCACGTCACGCAGGCGATTGCCGTGGGCGACGCGATCCAGGGCGTGCCGGGCTGCCCGGGCAAGGTCAGCGGCCGCGCCTGCGTCGTGCTCGACCCGTCCGACTCCTCTGCGCTCGAGTACGGCGACATCCTCGTGGCGCCGATGACCGACCCGGCCTGGACACCGCTGTTCGTACCTGCGGCCGGGGTGGTGGTCGATGTCGGCGCCGCACTCAGCCATGCCATCATCGTGAGCCGCGAGCTCGGCATCCCGTGCGCAGTGTCGGTGACCGATGCGACGCACCGCATCCCGAACGGGGCCATCATCGAGGTCGACGGCGACTCCGGCACCGTTACGGTGCTGGCACTACCGTAAGCGCGCAGATGGTACGCGCGCTGATTAGTTTGCGCGACTATTCGAAGCGATGCGGGGTGAACGCGGCATGGCCGCCGTTCGCGTACGCGCACAGACCGGTGCGGGTGTCGACGAGGGCGACGAACGCGGTGACGAACGACGACTCGAAATCGACCTGGTCGGCGAGCAGCTGTAACGCGTCGCCGGGCGGCATGGCGACGCGGATGATCTCCTTGCACTTCAGCGCGGCGATGTCGATCCAGGCGTCCGCGGCGCGCTTCACCGCCTCCAGTTGCGCCATGGCGGTCCGTAGCGCCGGCGATCCGAGGCCGGCAGTCAGCGCCGCCTGCAAGCGCTCGACATTGTCCCGCCCGTTCGTGTAGGGATCGAGGAACGCAGCGGTGCCGCCCAGCAGGAACCCGCGCTTGCCGGTCTCCATGTCCGTGGCAGCCGCTTTGAGCTCCAACGCTCGCTCGGCGTTCACGAGGGCCGTTGTCTCGACCCTGTCGTGCTCGACCCTGTCGTGCTCGGGCCGTGAGACGCCGATGGCTGCCGCCCCGCCGCCAACGATGAGGAGCAACAGGAGACATCCGCAGGCGAGCAGCCCGAGGCGTCGCCGGACGCTCATGGTCTGGATTGTACCGGGGGCGATCACCAGTTCTTCGAGGGCTGGTCGCCGGGAGGGTGGCCGTCCAGATCGCCGGTTTGTGGGCACACGTCGCGTCCGGCAAGATCGACGGCCCGGCAGTCGACAGGAGCAGCGAACATGACCGCAGTCAACGAAGTGACCGACCTGACGATCGAGGGCGACATCGCCGTCCTCACGATCGACTCGCCACCGGTGAACGCCCTCAGCTTCAACGTCCGCGACGGCCTCTACAACGGGGTGAACGCCGCCGTCGGCAACCCGGCGGTCGCCGCGGTCGTGCTGATCTGCAAAGGCCGCACGTTCATCGCGGGCGCCGACATCACCGAGTTCGGTGGCGCGGCCAAGGGCGCTTCGCTCTTGGATGTCCAGAAGATGATGGAGGATTCGCCGAAGCCCGTGATCGCCGCGATCCACGGCACGGCGCTCGGCGGTGGCCTCGAGGTCGCACTGTGTGCGCACTACCGCATCGCCGTGCCGAGCGCGAAGTGCGGACTGCCCGAAGTCAACCTCGGCCTGTTGCCCGGTGCGGGTGGCACGCAGCGCCTGCCCCGCATCGCCGGTCCGGAGAAGGCGCTGGAGATGATGACGAGCGGCACGCACATGCCCGCGGCCGAATGCCTTGCCATGGGCCTCGTCGACGAACTGGCCACCGAGGGCAACCTCCGGGCCGACGCCATTGCCTACGCCGGCCGCATCGTGGCCGAGGGACGGCCGCTGCGCAAGGTCCGCGACTCCAACGAGAAGGTCGAAGCGGCGCGCGGCAACACCGCGTTGTTCGCCAACTTCCGCAAGGCCAACGCCCGCAAGTTCCGCGGCTTCGAGGCACCGGAGGCCATCATCCAGACGGTCGAGGCGGCCGTGAACCTGCCGTTCGACGAGGGGATCGCGGTGGAGCGGCGGCTGTTCGGCGGGCTCATGAGCGGCGCACAATCGGCGGCGCAGCGTTACGTGTTCTTCGCCGAGCGCCAGGTGTGGAAGGTCCCGGACGTTCCCGCCGACACGCCGACTCTTCCCGTCGAGAAGGTCGGCATCATCGGCGCCGGGACGATGGGCGGCGGCATCGCCATGAACTTCGTGAACGCCGGCATCCCGGTCACGATCGTGGAAACGAAGCAGGACGCGCTCGATCGCGGCCTCGGCGTGGTGCGGGCCAACTACGAGCGCAGCGCGCGCAACGGCCGGTTCCCGCTCGGCGACGTGGACCGCCGCATGGGCATGGTGTCCTCGACCCTCGCGTTGGAGGATCTGGCCGACTGCGACCTCGTCATCGAGGCCGTGTTCGAACGTATGGACATCAAGAAGGACATCTTCTCCCGGCTCGACGCCATCATGAAGCCGGGTGCCATCCTCGCTACCAACACCTCTGCGTTGAACATCGACGAGATCGCCACCGCGACGACGCGACCCGAGTCGGTCATCGGTCTGCACTTCTTCTCGCCGGCCAACGTCATGAAGCTCATCGAGGTCGTGCGCGCCGACCACACCTCGAAGGCCGTCATCAACACCTCGATGCAGCTCGCCAAGAAGATCGGCAAGATCGCCGCGCTCGTCGGCGTGTGCCCGGGCTTCGTCGGCAATCGCATCCTCGCGGCCCGCGGCCGGGAGGCGCAGAACCTCATCAACGAGGGCGCCATGCCGTGGGAGGTCGACAAGGCGCTCTACGACTTCGGGTTCGCCATGGGGCCGTTCCAGATGTCCGACCTCGCCGGCCTCGACATCGGCTGGGTTGCGGAGAACTCGAAGGGCGCAACGATCCGGGACCGACTTTGCGAGCTGGACCGCCGCGGCCAGAAGAACGGCAAGGGGTACTACGACTACGACGAGAACCGCGTCGGGTCGCCGTCGCCCGTCACGGAGGAGATCGTTCGCGAGTTCGCTTTGAAGAGCGGAGCGGCGCAGCGCACGTTCACGGCCGACGAGATCATCGAACGGCTCGTCTACCCGATGATCAACGAGGGCGCCAAGATCCTCGAAGAGGGCAAGGCGATCCGCCCTTCGGACATCGACATCATCTGGATCAACGGCTACAACTGGCCCGTGTATCGCGGCGGACCGATGTTCTATGCCGACCTCGTTGGGCTGCCGAACGTGCTGGCCAAGCTCCGGGAGTTCGAGGCTTCGATGGGTGGCGCATGGAAGCCGGCCGCACTCATCGAGACGCTGGTGGCCGAGGGGAAGCGGTTCCAGGACCTCAAGGGGTAGCCGCAGGTCTCGTCGATTCTCTAAGGTCGGTGTCATGGAACTTCGTGATCGGGTCGTCGTCATCACTGGTGCAGGATCGGGCATCGGGGAGGGGCTGGCCAAGGCGGCGAGTGCTGAGGGTGCACGGCATGTCGTCGTCACCGATGTCAATGCCGAGCAAGCGGCCCGCGTCGCCGCGGAGATCGGTGCCGGTGCGAGCAGCGTCGGCCTCGACGTTCGCGACGAGGCCGCCATCCAGAAGCTCGTTGCGGATACCGAAACGGCACATGGCCCTATCGACCTGTTCGCCTCCAACGCCGGCTACGTCACGATGGGCGGGGTCGAGGACTCGAACGAACGGATCCAGACCATGTGGGAGGTCCATGTGATGGCCCACATCTACGCAGCTCGCGCGGTGCTCCCCTCGATGATTGCCCGAGGCGAGGGCTACTTGTTCAGCACCGCCTCAGCCGCGGGCCTGCTTACGCAGATCGGCTCGCTCAGCTACAGCATCACGAAGGCCGCCGCCGTCTCGGTGGCTGAGTACCTGTCAGTCACCCACCACCATCAGGGGATCCGGGTTTCCGTGCTGTGCCCGCAGGCCGTGGAGACGAACATCATCCAGAACAGCCCGGACGGGCTCGGACGAAACAGCGGCGGCTCCGGCGTGGCCAGCGCCGACGGGGTGCTGTCGCCCGCCGATGTGGCGCAGTCGTGCATCGACGCCATCCGGGTGGAGAAGTTCCACGTGCTCCCGCATCCCGAGGTGGCGACGTACATGGAACGCAAGGCGACCGACGTCGACCGCTGGCTCACGGGCATGCGCCGCTTTCAGGGCGTGATCTATGCCGACCGTGCGCTGCCGGGTGACGCGATGGCGCCGAAGGGGCTCTGAGCGCCCGCAGACATCGGCGAGATCAGCCGCCCGCGCGGACGGCGCCCCACGCGCCCAGGGAGGCCTGGTCGGCAGCGATCTTGCCGGCCTGCCAACCGGCCTCATTGCTGACCCGCTGCGACCTCGTCACGAGCTTCGGGAAGGCGGCCGCGGTCGCAGTCTTGACCGCAAGGTCGCGGCTGGCGAGCACCGGCAGCAGCGATGGGCCGTGGGTCGCCTCGGCCTCGTGAACGGACACCTCGGCCGACTCGCGCAGACGCTGGCCGATGCGGTGCGCATACGAGATGAGGAACGAGTGCCGGAACGACTTGGTCTTCGAGGTCCCGGCGCGATCAAGCACCCGCCCGGCCGCCACCATCGCCGTGGTGGCCTGCGCCAGTAGGGAAGTGAACAGCACATCGACGACTGCTAGGTCGCTGGCGAATCCGAAAAGCGTGATGAAGCCGAGCTTGGAGGCGAGGACGACGTCGCAACGGTTGGCCGAGCCGACGGCGTTGGCCAGGCTCGATTTGGCGTCGATGTAGGGCGGTTCGAGGTGGATGCGCCGGCCCTCGGGCGCGCCGTGCGTGGTGGCGACGGCGTCGATCATGGCCCGATCGATGGAGTGGCGGGTCATGAGCTCCTGGGCCTTGCCGGTGAAGGACTCGGCCTCCTCGGGGAAGGGCGTGGACTCGGCCTTCGCCAGCAGCGCGCGGACCTTGGCCAGCACCTTCTCGTCGATGTCGGCCACGTTCGGGCCGCGCTGGCCGCCGGGTCCACCCGGTGCGCCCCGTCCGCCGAAGGCTGCGTGAGACCGCGCCGCGGCGGCTGCCCCCGGCCCTGGTGGCGGGATGAGCGTCGGTAGGTTCGGGAGCCGGCTGAGCTGGTCGATCAGGTCGACTCCGTGTTCGATGACTGCGCGGCGGGCCGTGCCCGTGACGACGGCGACGTGCTGCAGCCAAGCGGTGGACGCCCGCGTGCGCCGCTCCCACCACGGATCGAGGCTCTCGAGCTGCCCGGCCCATTGCGGGTGCATCGGCTGACCTGAGTCGTACTTCGCATCGTCAGCGACGGCCGCTGCGACAACGTCGGCATGGGCGTTGTCGAGGAGACGCCGGGTGACGTTCACGACATCGATCGGTTGCCAGCCGCGGCGCCAGCAGGCCCGAAGCTGCCGGGAGAGCTCGCCGACGATCATCTCGGATACGACTGCGCCCGCCTCGAGTGATGCCGTCGCGTCGAGTTCGTCGACCGCCCGTTCGAGGGCCGCAAGGTCGTCGGTGCGCCGGGCCGCGGTTGCCCGCTGGAATGCGTTGCGCAGCGCAGCAATGCGTTCGGTGGGCTGAGCGGGAGGCGGTATCTGCGCCGCGCCAGCCCGGATCTGCTCGCGTCGCCGCTCCTCGGCCCGCCGCTTCTCATACTTGCGCCGTTGGCTCTGCTTGCCCATCACACCCTCCTTACGGGTCCTTAGTGCCTTTGTCAGTACCGGTCGGTGCCTCGTGCCCAACCTGTACTCACGGTAAAGGTTCGGTGTGACAGTGAA
>JAYTFI010000124.1:0-1913 GCA_043734485.1 Acidimicrobiales bacterium
TGCCAGGCGATCGCTACCGAATTCCGCTCGACGTCCGAAGCCCTTGCCTATACCGACGCACCGGGTGCATCTCTCGTCGCGAACCCGACACCCAGCGGACTGACGACGCGGATTGCGGCCCGAGTCGACCACGAGCGACATCGGCGAGACCGGCGCCGCCGATTCGTCGCCGCCGTGACGGCTGCCGCCGCAGCGATCCTGGTCGTCGTGTTACTCGCAACCGTCCGACACCCCGGATCGACCGACACACCCGGCGAAAGAGTCGCGCTCAGCGCAGCCGGAGTACACGGCGACGCGATCCTGCAGGCGCGGGCGTGGGGAACGCAGATCCACCTCGCCGGCACCGGTTTCACCCCCGGACAAAAGTACAACGTCTGGCTCGAACAAGCCGACGGCACCCACATCCCCGCAGGAACATTCACCGGCGTCCGAAACACACAGATCACCGTCGTGTTCGCCAGCGCCCTGCCTTCGTCGGAGGCGGTTGCGATCGGCATCAGCGAGCCAGACGGCAAGCTCATCGTACGCGCACCGCTGAACTGAGCGCGCACTCACCCGGACAGCAGTCGATCCGCCGGCGAGAGAATTGTGCTGAAGGCGTGAACAAAACGGGGAACAGCGCCGTATCCACCGGTATGAAGATTCAACGCCTCGCCTTGTGCGCTGCGCCTGCGGTACTGCTCGCGGCGTGCAGTTCGGGTGCGTCGACCGTGTCGGGCTCCGGTTCATCGAGCACGCGGGCCAGCGGCTCGTCGACCGCCGAAATTGTCGTGGAGAACTACACCTTTCCAGCCATCGCAACAACGCCAGGGGCCACGATCAGATTCGTCGACCGTGACGCCGAGGCACACACTGTCACCGCCGACGACGCAACGTTCAAGATCGGCCCATTCGACTCGGCCTCCCCCGGACTGCTGATTGCACCCGCAAAGCCAGGCACCTACGCGTTCCATTGCGAGATCCATCCCACCATGCACGGCACCCTCGTCGTGCACAACCCATAGGAGACAACCCATATGCCCACCACCCGTTCGTCCATCGTCGGACTCGCAGTATTGGGTGTGGTTGCGCTCGGCGCCTGCTCCAGCAGCACCAAGCCGACCGCAGCGACGCCCGCCCCCGTTCCAGCAGCCGCAGCAGCGAACGTGTCGGGCAGCCTCGACGCCGCCGACCAGAGCAGCGACGGCAAGACGATCACCGTCAACACCGTCAACATCAAAGGCGGCTCCGGCTTCATCGCAATCCACGCCGATCTCTCCGGCAAGCCGGGACCGGTCGTTGGGCACGCGGCGATTCCCGAGGGCGACAGCAGCAACGTCGTCATCAAACTTGATTCTCCAGTTGCAACGGGCGCCTATTGGCCGATGCTGCACCTTGACGCGGGCAAGATCGGCACCTACGAATTCCCGGGCCCCGACGTGCCCGTCAAGTCTGGTTCCGACATCGTGATGAAGAAGATCACCCTCACGGTCTCCTGAGCCGCACCGACAACGATCGCCGACGTTGGTCGGATCGAGAACCGAGTGGCCCGGCTCGCAACGTTGCGGGTATCAGCCCGCTCGGGGTGCGATCTCGCTGCCGTCGGGGCGGTAGTGGTGCCAGCCCGCGTGGTCGCGTTTGACGGTGATCCGTCCGCGCTCTTTGCTGCGGTTGTGGGCCGGACACTCGGGCCCGCCATTGTGCGGGTTGGTCGCGCCACCGAGGGTGGCCCAACCGCTGAGGTGATCGATCTGGATCCGCCCGGCCCGTATGTCGCAGCCGGGCCAGCAACATCGATCACCCGACAACAAGACCGCCTCGCGGGCCGCACCGACGAACAGACGGCTGCGGCGGCCGAGGTTGATCACCCGACCGGCGGAATCGACCACGACTCGGCGGACCTGGCCGATCAGGGCCGCGACGACGAGATCGTG
>JAYTFI010000125.1:0-2700 GCA_043734485.1 Acidimicrobiales bacterium
GCGACCCCTTCGGCGTTGACGAAGCTTTGGATCCGTTCGACAACCGATATGCGCACCTACATTCCGCAGGTATTCGATGATGACGATGTCGACGACGTCGAGCGTCGCGTGCGCCGCTACATCGACGGTCGCGGCGATCTCTTCGCCGAGCGGCTGGGTCGTGGTCTGATCGTCGACGGGCACGGTGATCTGCTCGCCGACGACATCTTCTGCCTCGACGACGGACCGCGCATCCTTGATTGCCTGGAGTTCGACGACCGTCTCCGTTACGGCGATGTTCTTCTCGACATCGGCTTCCTCGCCATGGACCTGGAACGGCTCGAGCGGAACGACCTCGCAGCGCAGCTCATCGACTGGTACGACGAGTACTCCAACGAGCACCACCCGACTTCGCTGCTGCACCACTACGTGGCGTACCGGGCGCTGGTGCGCTCCAAGATCGCCGCGATCCGCTCAGTCCAGGCTCCTGCCGAGATCGGAGAAGCGCGGCGGCTGCTCCGCCGGTGCCGCTCGCACCTTGCATCGGCCGAGGTCGTGCTCGTGATCGTCGGAGGGCTGCCCGCCAGCGGGAAGTCGACGCTGGCAGCGGCGATCGGCGCGGCGCGGGGATGGCTGACCATCGAGGCCGACGCGGTCCGCAAAGAGATCACCGGTGTCGGCGCCAACCCGGCACCTGCAGCGTTCGGAGAGGGGATCTACAGCGCTGCCCACACGGAGGAGACCTATCGCACGCTGCTGGCGCGAGCCGACGTCGCCCTACGACACGGCGAATCGGTCATCTTGGACGCGTCGTTCATCGACGTCCGCTGGCGTGGCAACGCGGCCGCGCTCGCCGCGAAGACGCACAGCCGGTTCGTCGCAGTGCGTTGCGACGCACCCCGGAATGTGCGCGAGCGACGCCTCCGCGAGCGGCCACACGACGCCGACCACTTATCGGATGCAACGACCGAGATCGCCATCCGCATGACCGCCCACGAGGACCCGTGGTCCGGAGCGACGCCCATCGACACCACGATGAGCGCCGACGACTGCGCCCGAGACACGAACGCTGCAATCGAACAGGTGAAGGAACGAGAATAACGTCCCCAGCCGCTTCCGGCCGTTCAACGGCGATGTGCGTGAAGGTGGTCGAGAAGTTCGCTGAGGGAGGAAGTAGCAACGCCGATGCAGGTGTCGGCGGCGCCGTAGTACATCCGAATGGTGTCGTTGTCGGCTTCGAGGACCCAACCGCAGGGGAACACGACGTTCGGAACGTCACCGTGATCTTCGTACGGCGCGGCCGGCCCGAAGACCCATTCGTTGCTGCGGGCCAAGACCTTGCGCGGGTCCTCGAGGTCGAGTAGGGCAAGACCGAGACGGTAGATGGCGCCCGCCGCAGTCGTCTTCACGCCGTGATAGCACAGCAGCCAGCCCTGCTCGGTCTCGAGTGGTGGAGGACCCAGCCCAATCTTCCCGGCATCCCACCAGCCACCTTTTTCGGCCTCGAGGAGGAGTTCCATGTCGCCCCAGTGGCGCAGGTCGGGACTGAAAGAGATCCAGATGTGCGCGCCCATCTGTGCGTAGTTAGGCACAGGCCGGTGCAGGAGCGCCCAGCGGCCTGCGAACCGGGTGGGAAAGAGCGCGGCGTCCTTGTCCTCGGGCGGCATGATCACGCCGCGGCGTTCGAACGTCGTGAAGTCTTTGGTAGCGGCGAGGCAGACGAGCGGACCTCCGGCGGAGAAGCCCGTGTACGTGATCATGTACTCATCGCCGCATCGGGTGATGCGGGCGTCCTCGATGCCCCACCGTTCGGCGAAGCTCTCGGTTTGCGGGATCAGGCCGCTGTCGTTCTGAACGTCCCAATCGGTATACCCATCTGTGCTGCGGGCGACACAGAGACGGGACATGCCGGTGCGATCCTCGACGCGGACGAGCAAGATGGTTTGTCCGTCATGGACGACGACCCCCGGGTTGAAGACGGTGTTGACCATCTCTGGCCACAGATCCGCCGTGAGGATTGGGTTGCCGGGGTAGCGGCGGAACAGCTCAATAGCCATTGACAAACCTCCTTTGAACTATCAGCCGGCTCGCCCGGCTGCGAAAGAAGCTAATTGGCTGACCTCCGGATCGGACATGTTCTGCGGCGGTTCACCCGAAGCCCAGCTCCGCAAGCTAGACGGCGTCGGCGCTCGAGTCGGGAACGATCAGGACCGGGACGTTCGAGTGGCTGGCCAGCCTCGAGGTCACGCTCCCTAGGAGCGTCGTCGCCAAACCTGCTCCCCGGCTTCCGACTACGAGGAGGTCGAACTGCTGATCCTGGCAGTAGCGCTGCAGCGCGTCGGCGGCATTCCCGCGCAGCACGACCGTTTCAGCGGCGCGGCCGAGTGCGCGTTCTGCACGGTTGCCATAGGACTCGAGGAGCACGAGATCCTGCGCCTCCTCATGCCGGCCGGTCGCCGTCGAGTCGGCGCCGAACGGCGTGGCGGTGGCGATTGCGAACCGCCCGAGCGATCCGGCCAGGAGCCGCAGCACTGACTCGAACGCGGCATCGGCCTGAGGAGATCCGTCGATGCCGACGAGGACGTCGACCGTGTCCGACTGGGAGTGATCGGTGGAGGCTTTCGAACGGGAGGAGACTCGCGCTGCGCCCGCATTTCGCTCGTCGCGGATCGCGACCACGGCAAGTGGGACGACGAGTGGTCCGAGGACCGCTCCGAGCAG
>JAYTFI010000126.1:0-2127 GCA_043734485.1 Acidimicrobiales bacterium
ACGAGCGCCCCCTTCGGCGTGCGGAGATGGGCGCGTGCGGCCGGCGGTCCCGACCCGACGATGATGTCGACGCCGATCGTTGCCAGGACACGCGTGGTCGCGTCGGGATCGGCGTCAGTCAGCTCGAGGCGTTCGAGGGCGGAGGTGTGGTCGAGCGAATCGGTCGGATGGGGTGTGATGCCCCAGTCGATGCAGAACGGAACGACCGGGCCGTGCGTCGGGAACGTCAGGCGCCAATGCAGGATGACCCCGTCCGGCCGGGCACGCGACATCCCCGCAATCGGACCGAGATCGCAGCCGAGGGCGCCAACATCAGCCACGACCGCCTCGAGCGGCCGCGTCGGTCGTGCACACCAGGCGACGAGCCGCGGCGTAGTGAGGTCATCCACGCCGAACGGTCGGGGAGCGGTCGGTTCCGGCTGCGCAAGGTCCGGGCCGATCACCTCGAGGTAGGTGCTCCCACCCAGACCGCAGAGGTAGTTGCGGGTGCCCGCGCCGACGTGCGCTCCGCCCGGCGTCAGCGCGAGTCCATAGGTGTCCCGCAACCACGCCACCGTCTCCGCAAGGTCCGGTGTCGCATACGCCAGATGATCAATCACTGATGACCCTCGCTTGCGAGGTGGTCAGTGGTAGCCAGAATGTATGTACACACATGGTATTCCTTCGGCATCGAACATGGCCTTGTTGCGCGGATCGTCTTCGACGGCCATCGACAGCTCGAAGCCGTAGGCCCTCAACTCATGGACGGTGTACTGCTTGAAGTCGCGGGCCAGGTTGTAGTCGCCCCACTCGCGCATGATCAGCAAGTCCCAGCGCACGTCGTGTCGGGCAAGCCATTCGAGGGTTTCCGGGGCCACACTCGAGGGGCGTGCCGTGCACAGCACGATGGTGAGCATCGGGTCGAGCAGCTGCGCCATGTTGGCCACTTCCTCGATGAGCCCATCCTTCCCGCAGAGGTCGAAGAAGAGGGGCCAGTTGCGACGGTGGCCGGTCACAAGGTGCTGACGATGGGTGGCGTCCGCGAGGACGCCATCGACGTCGAACACTGCGGCGCGCGCAGGCGCGAGGGGTTCGCCGCGCCACCACCAGTTCTCGGGGACGTACCGCAGTCCACCAAACCGCTCAGCCACGCATGCGCTCCTCGACCAGGTAGCCGAGCGTCACGGCATTCGGGTCGTCGAACCCCTCAAGTCGGTTCCAGATCTCCTGATGGCTCTGGACTAGGACATCGATGCCGAGCTCGGCGAGCGCATCGGCAACCTCGCTGAATTCCTCCGGATCATCCGGCTCGGTGCAATCCAGCAGGTACTCGACAAGGGTCCGGGCGCCGAGCTCGAACTGGCCGCCCGGATCGCAGATGACGACCGGCGAGTCGCCCACGCGACGTCGCTCCTCCCCTACCCAGTAGCCCACGAGAGAGCCGTCGAGGATCTCTGCCACCCACCGGATCTGTGTCGCCATCCTTTCGAAGGCCCGAGCGGCGGCGGGTTCGACGCCGTCCTCCTCGCGGAACCCGTCGAAAAGCTCGGGCTCGACCGCGTCGAGCAGCGTCATCTCGTAGGAGTCGAGCAGATCGGTGTCGTCGTCGAACTGGGCCCGCCAGAGCGCAGCGAGGTCGTCGGGGACAGCTTCGCCGCCCAAACAGCTCTTCGACACGATGGCGAGCGCATCTGCTAGATCGCCATCACCGACCTCGCTGCTCATCGGCGGGCGACGACGGTGGAACTCAGACAACGCGGCATCGGCTCAGTCTTCCTGCGGCGAAGCGTCGGCCCGCCGTTTGATCTCGGCAACCACGTTCGGGTCGGCGAGGGTGGTGGTGTCGCCGAGCGCCCGGCCTTCCGCAACGTCGCGCAGGAGGCGACGCATGATCTTTCCCGAGCGGGTCTTCGGCAGGTCGTCGGTGAACACGATCGTCTTCGGCCGGGCGATGGCCCCGATCTTGGTGGCGACGTGGGCCCGCAGCATCTGCCCATGAGCGTCGCTCGGTGCGTTTCCGGCCTTGAGCGTGACGAAGGCGATGACGGCCTGACCCGTCGTGGCGTCGTTCGCGCCGACGACAGCGGCCTCGGCGACGGTCGGGTTATCCACGAGCGCGGACTCGACCTCGGTCGTCGAAATTCTATG
>JAYTFI010000127.1:0-3991 GCA_043734485.1 Acidimicrobiales bacterium
CGCATCGGTGGCGGCAGTTCCGCCCGACAGCCGCACGGTGTAGCCCGAGAACGCCGGACGGGTGCCGTACTTCTCGAGGAACGCCGTTGTCAACAGCAAGGTCGACAGTTGGGCGCCGGGGACGACGTCACCGGTGGTGACCCCGATGCCGACGATGCGAAGGTGGGCGCGCTTCCCGAGCTTCCCGGCACGTTCCGCCTCGGCGAACTGTGCCTCGGTCATGTCCGGGCGGATCTCATCCGGGGAGATGGTGGCGACGTCGATCGTGTCACCCACCCGCAGCCCGATCGCCGTTGCTGCCGCCGGGTTGGCGAACAGCTCGTCGGGCCGGGACTGGACGGGCAGACGGCCGTTGCGCACGACGGGCACATCGACGTCACGGAACCAGCTGGCGTCTACACCGGCCAGCCACGCCACGTCCTCGAAGGGGTCCGTCCGTCCGAATGGGATGGCGATCAGCCCGTAGGCCGCCGACACCGCTTCGACCCCCGGGAGCTTCCGGAGCTGGTCCGGCGGCGCGGCCGCGGGATCCTCGGGGTTCACGAGAACGGTTGACGTCAGGGTGACGCGCTCGAGCCGTTGGAACGCGCTGGACGTGCGCCTCGCGCCGGCCCCGGCCAGGACGGCCAGGCCGCCCACGAGGCCGAGCAGCACGGATGTGGCCACGACGAAGCGCCACCCACCGCGGCGCAGCTCGGCGCGGAAAAGGTAGCGCGCAGCGCTCACACCACGGGCCCGAATCGCCACGGCGCCACCGGGGTGTCGCGGCCTTTGACGAGCTCCGAGGCCAGGTGCTCGGCGTCGACCGGGCGGTTCGTCAGCAGCGCCCACGTCGGCTCCGAAACGACGATCTGCCCCGGCGCGGCCAGCTGCTGCAGCCGCTGGCACAGGTTCACCGCATCGCCCACGACGGAGTACTCGACGCGCTCCTCGGATCCGAGCAGCGCGGCGGCAACGTCGCCGGTCGAGAGGCCGATGCCGAGATCGAACGCAGGGAGACCTTGCGTCGCCCATTGCGCGTTCACCTCGGCCTGCGCCCGGTGCATGGCGAAGGAGGCGGCCAGGGCGGCGTCGGCATGGTCCTCGCAGGGGTTCGGCGCCCCGAACACCGCCATCACCGCATCGCCGACGTACTGCATCACCGTGCCGTTGCAGTCGATGATGGCGCGATTCATGGCGGACCGGTGCGCGTTCAGCTGGCCGGCCAGGCGGGACGGGTCGGCGTGCTCGGCGATCGTCGAGTAGCTGCGGATGTCGGACATGACGACGGTGACGGTCAACCGTTCGGTCTCGCCGATGCCGCGCCCCTCGGCCAGCATCTTCTCGGCCACCCCGCCCGGCAGCAACCGTGAGAGCGACACGCCCTGCTCTTCTCGGGCCACGATCGCCTCGTGCAGCCGGCGGAGCCGCCGAATGGCGCCGGCCGCGCCGGCCGAGGCCCCGTCGGCGAGACTGGCGAAGAGCCGGTCGACGTCAGTGCTCACGGCGGCCGGAGTGGTCCGGCGAACCGCGGCGATGGCCTTGATCGGCTTGCCTTCCGCCAACATGGCCAGCAGCGCCTCGTCGGCCGGCGAGAGCCCGCCGGACGCTGCGGTCACCGGCCGCAGCATGGCATCGACGATCGACGGATCGAGCAGGGATCCACCGGTCGCCACGGCACGGATGGCCTGAGCGAGCTGGTCGCCCTCCGCGATCCGGTCCTTGAGCAGGTACGCGTAGCCGGCCGCGCCTTCGGACAGCAGGGCGACCGCATAGTCAGGATCATCGAACTGGCTGAGAATGACGATGCCGGTGCCGGGATGGCGCTTGCGAATCTCCTTGCAGGCGTCGATCCCCTCGCTCTGGAACTTCGGGGGCATGCGGATGTCGGACACGACGACCTGCGGGGCGGCGGCATCGGCACCGGCGACGAGCGTGTCGTAGTCCTCGGCAACGCCGAGGATCACGATGTCGCGCTCACGTCCGAGCATGGCCCGCACGCCCTCGCGGATGATCACACTGTCGTCGGCCAGGAACACCGAGATCGTCACGATGGGGACCTGATCGTTCATCGCGCCTCCAGCACCATCGCCGCAGGGACCGCCGCGTCGAGGACCACGCCGGCAGCACCGAGCGGATCCGCGGCGCTGCGGATCGAGTGAGCGGCTCCGACGATAGCGACCGCCACATAGGACGGCACGAGCGAGCGCATGCACGCACTTCACCGCATCGGCGAGCCCACCGGAAGGGTGCTGGCACGAACCTCGGGTGTGGTGTCCTCCACCTCGTCGCGTCGTCCGACGGGCGCGAACGTGTTCCCATGCGTATCGAAGCCGCCGTCACGTCGATCTCGTGGATTCCATCAGAGGCGGTCACCGGCATGGCGAAGCTGCCATTCGGAGGCCGGGTTGCCCACTACGACCTCCCCCCTCCCGACGCACTCGGTCAGGACCAGCGCACCACCCTCGATGAGCTCCAGCGCGACGATCGGTTCCGCTTTGCCAACCACCTCCGCGCCTGGATCGAGGTCGACGACGGCCGGATCGTCGATTCCGGGTACGCCGGCGGCGGGCTGATCGGCGCGACGACCCTGGGCGTCGGCGCCGCGTCGGTGACGGTGGCGGCCGTCGCGCTGCCCGATGTGCGCAAGGAGCCGGAGATCGGCGACGGTTGGGTCCGCTTCACCCAGACTGGTGGTGGACGTACCGGCGTCCCCGCACCACGCACCGTCAAGCGCAAGCCGTTCGTGCAGTTCCATGCGCCGATCGCTTGGTCCACCCTGCAGCTCACCATCCACGTCGACGGACGCGTCGAACAGGAGCTGGTCGGGGCCAGCCCCTTCCCGCGGCACTGGGTGTACGACGAACGCGGCGCGCTCACGGCGAAGTCCGGCCTGGTCGACTTCAAGGACTGGTACAAGAACGCGTTCGGCTCCCACACCCCCTGGGGCGACCTCGACTCACCGGCGCTCGTCACCGCCGTCGAGACCGCGCTCGAGCGGGAGCTCTCCACCACGATCATGCGAGGCGGCGCGAAGCCGAAGATCCGCAAGCTCGGGCAGGGCGACGTGCTGGTCGAACAGGGTGCTCCAGATGACGAGTTGTTCGTGCTGCTCGACGGCGTACTGTCGGTCGAGCAGGGCGGCAAGGAACTGGGCGCGCTCGGACCCGGGTCGGTGTTCGGCGAACGTGCGGTGCTCGAGAACGGCACCCGCACCGCCACGTTGCGCGCCGTCACGAGGTGCAAGGTCGCGGTCGCGCGACGCGACGCCATCGACCTCGACGTGCTGGCCCGTCTGGTGGAGGGACACCGGCGCGAAGAGACGCGCTGAGCGGCACCGGGCTGCGTCTACTGCCCGGGCTCCTCGATGGTGGTCCGTTCGTCGGCACGATCCTGCTCGGCCACCTGCACTGGGACCACACGCAGGGGCTTCCCTTCTGCCCGTCGATCGATCGGGACGACGCCTCGGTGCGGCTGCTCCTCCCAGCGCAGGGCGAACGCGCCGACCACCTGCTGGCACGCGCGATGTCGCCCCCGCACTTCCCGATCCGGCCCGACCAGCTCCGCGGTGCGTGGTCGTTCGAGAACCTCGACGTCGGATGGCACGACTTCGAGCAGTTCCGTGTGCTCGCCGCGGAGATCCCGCACAAGGGAGGACGGACGTTCGGCCTCCGCGTCGAAGACGGAACATCCGCGATCGCCTACCTCTCGGACCACGCGCCCCAAGAGCTCGGCCCCGGGCCCGACGGTTGGGGCGACTACCACGCGGCGGCCGACTACGCCGTCGGGCTCGCTGCGCGTGCCGGCGCCCGACGCGTCCTGCTCTACCACCACGACCCCTCCCGCACCGATGACGAGGTCGACGAACTCGTCGCCGCGGTTGCCTCCCGTCACACCGATGTCGCGGTCGAGGCGGCCCGACAGGGCATGGTGCTCGACGTCGGCTGAAGGTTGAATCTGTCACTCCAGGGGCGCGAACCCCTCCCGGAACCGTGCGTTCGGGTCGGGGTTT
>JAYTFI010000128.1:0-4459 GCA_043734485.1 Acidimicrobiales bacterium
CGGCGGCCGACGCCTTCATACCCGGACGTCGCCTTCCGGCCGATGTCGCGCCCTGGGGCACCAGCTTCGGGACCGGCATGCACGCGTGCATCGGACTCGACATGGCGGCCGGAACGCTGCCCGACGGCGATGCGAACGCGGGAGGGCCGGCGGACATGGCACGCCTCTTCGGACTCGTCCCGGTGGCTGTGCAGGCGGTGCTCCAGATGGGCATTCGTCGTGATCCCGACGACCCGCCAGAGCTGGACGCAATGACAAGCCGCGGCTACTTCTCCCGCTACCCCGTCCTGTTCAGCGCCCGCCACTGAGCGGTGCGGTAGCGCTACCGCGCTGTTGCCAACGGGCGCCGGTGGCGTTCAACCCGTGATGCCGACCTTGTCGACGGTCTTCGGACGCGGGAGGTTGGCGAGCATCGACATGGTGACACCGCCATCGACGAGCAGGTTCTGCCCAGTGATGTAGGACGACTGGGGCGAACCGAGGAACAGCACGACGTTGGCGATGTCCTCGGAGGTGCCGAGCCGGCCGAGCGGCACCTTCGATTCGCGGGCGTGGCGCACAACGGGGTCTGCGTAGATCGGCTCGGACATGCCGCCGTCGATCAGACCGGGCGCGACGGCGTTGACGCGGATGCCGTGCGGCCCCCATTCGATCGCCATCTGCTGGGTGAGCAGCGCGATACCGGCCTTCGTCGAGCCGTACGCCCCGGCATTGGGTCCGGCCTGCACACCGTTCATGGATGTGATGTTGACGATCGACCCGCCGGTGCCGGCGCCGATCATGCGGTGGGCGACGATGCGCGCGCAGAGGAACGTGCCGACCAGGTTGACGTCGACCACGCTGCGGAAGTCTTCGACGTCCAGGCCCAGCAGGGGCCCGAAGCGCACGATCCCGGCGTTGTTGACCAGAAGGCCGGGAGTGCCGAACGAACCGGCGAAGCGGTCGATCTCGAGCTCGAGTCGCGCTTCGTCGGTCGTGCTGCAGACGAGCGCGAGTGCTCGTCCTCCGGCCGCGACGATCTCGCCGGCCACGAGCGCTGCGTTGTTGGCGTCGACATCGAGCACCCCCACGGGACATCCCTGCCGTGCGGCCATGTGCGCGATCGCCGCACCGATCCCCCGCCCGCCTCCGGTAACGATCGTCGGAGTGGCGAGTGCAGTCGTCGCGTCGTCCATTCGTGGTTGCGTCGTTCCATCGTCCGATGGATCGTGTGCTGCCCGGTCGCCAGTCATCCGAACAGCACCGGGTAGCTCGACCAGTTGACCCGGGTGGTGCTGCGATCGTCGACGGGTGGAGATGACGGGTCCGGCCGGACGCCGCCTGCGATCACCGCCTCGACGAGGAGTGCGACGGTGCCCATGAGGTGCTCGTTCGCCTCGCCGTGCTGGCTGCCGGGTTCGATCCCGCCGTCGAGCTCCATGCCGATGCAGGCGTGCACCCCGCCGCCGAAGCTGTTGCCCCACGGCGTCACCCCGGGCGGGACGACGCGGTCGGGATCGAACTGCGACCCCGTGGGCCCCCAGATCCGCTCGTCGCGGTTGGCCGCAGTGAGGTCGAGCACGACGACCGTCCCTTCCGGGATCTCGAGGCCGCTGCGGAACGTGACCGGCGCGAGTGCGCGCCGGGTGGCGACGGGCGAGGCCGGGTGGAGCCGCAGTGCCTCGTGAAAGCAGCGCTGCGCGAACACGCGGTCACCCAGGACCCGCTTGCGCCCGTCGGGATGGTCTTCGAACCACAAGAACAGAAGATGCATCGTGTGGGCGAAGGCGTTCGACGTCGAATGCGATCCCGCCTGCAAGTACAGCGCGACCTCACGGCGGATGACCTCCGGCGGAAGCGCGAGCCGGTCCTCGTTGCGCAGGAGCGTGGTGAGTACGTCGACCGGGAGCGCTGCCTCGTCGATCGTGCCGGCGTCGAAGCGATCGAGGAGCGCCCGGCGGCGCTCGATCGACGGCTGCAGGAACAGGCGGTCCATCCGGTCGAGGGCATCACTGACCTCGGCGCGGACCTCGTCTGGATCGCGCGCCGAATGGATGAGGGTCGCACCCTCGCTGAACTTGACCGCGAGCTCATGGAGCACGTGCGTCTCCTCTTCGGACCCCGCTACCCGGTCGAGGCCGGCGATCTCGGCCGTGAGGTTGACCACGGTGCGACGGCCGATCGGTATGAGGTCGCCGCGTCCCGCTCGCACCGCCGGACTGACGATCTCCGCGATGCGCCGGGGCAGCACCTCGCGCTCGTAGTAGCGGAACGTCTCGCGCCGGAAGAGCCGGTTCTCGAGCCGACGCCGATCGCGGTGCTCGGCGCCGTGCAGGTCGAGCAGCGTCCCCGCGGTCACCACCGCGCCGGCGTCGTAGCCGCTCTGCCGGAGGTCCTTGGCCCGGTACGCCTCGCGCAGGTCCTCGAAGCGGGTGAGGAGCAGGCTCGGCGGTGGCGCCGCGCCGTGCTCGTCCGTGACCGCTCCCGTCAAGGGTTCACCAGATCCCACGTGAGCGGCTGGGTCGAGTACTGCGAGACCTTCTCCTCGTTCATGACGGTCCGCTCGGGCCACGGACGCGTGAGGTCCACGCGACGACCGCGACTTACGACCGCTCGGAACCGGGTGCGGTCGCCGAGGATCCGGATGTCCAGGAGTGGGTCGCCGTCGACGACGAGCACGTCCGCGAGTCGGTCGACTTCGAGCGTGCCGACCATGCCCTCCATGCCCATCGCGATGGCGCCGTTGCGTGTCCCGCATGTGATCGCTTCGAGCGGCGAGATTCCCAGGAAGCGGACGAACAGCTCCATCTCCCGGGCGTGCCACTGACCGACCGGCGTGATCGAGAAGCCGGTCTCCGAGCCGCACAGGAACGGGACACCGGCGTCGTAGGCGCGGCGGAGCATCGTCGCCGTCGCCTGGATCTCGTCGCGGAACAGATCCATCGCCGCGGCGCTCGCGCCGACCTTGTGGCCGAACTCCGACAGGTTACCGAGGAACGTCCACGTGGGCACGACCGGTGTGCGGCGTTCGATGAGAAGCTCGAGAGTCTCCTCGAACAGGGCACGCGTCTCTCGGTCCTCCTTGCCGACGTTCTGCGGGCCCGTCCCCTCGCCCAGGAACGACGCATGCAGGAGGAAGTCCATCCCCGCCCGCAGCGAGTCACGCGTGGCCCGCGCCGTGCGGCAGTGCCCCGTGACCGGCACACCGAGGTCGTGGGCCGTGTCGCACACGACGCGCAGCTCCTCCTCGGTCCAGACCGATAGCTCACCCGGACGCCCGGGGATCCGCCCGGTGACGTGGACCTTGATGATGTCAGCCCCGAACTTGATCTGATTCCGGACGGTCTGGACCATCTCGTCCTTCGTCCGGACCACCTGCGCGTAGCCGGCGGTGCCCGACTCCGGGATCATGCGACCCGCAGTTCCGCCGACCGCCGTGAGCAGTGCGTACGTACCCGCCTTGAGGCGCGGCCCCTCGACGATGCCGCAGTCGATCGCGTCGCGCAACGCGGGGCCGATGAAGTACAACCCGTCGACGTCGAGCGCGCTCGTCACCCCCGCCCGCAGGAGCTTCTGGGCCTGCCATCCGGCGAGCAACGTCGAGAACGCCTGCTCGCGGTGCGAGAACAGCTCGTCGTTGCTCTGCGGCTCGCCGAGGGTGATGTGCGTGTGGGCGTCGATGAGACCGGGCATCACCGTGCATCCGGACGCGTCGATGCGCTCGGCCGCAGGCGCGTGCGGAGCTCGGTCGGCGAGCAGTTCGGCCTCGGCCCCGACACCCACGATCCGGTCACCCCGCAGGAGCACGGACGTCGCAGGCCGCATCGCTGCGCCGGTACCGTCGATGAGGTTCCCGTTCGCGATCAGGAGATCTGCGGCCATTGTTCTCCTCCGGTCGGTGGGTGTGCCGTGCGGCACCCTCCCGTGCGTTGCTGGTCCATCTCGTGGTCAGCCTACCGACGACGCCCGATGAAGTGCGAGTGCCGGCCGATTCTGCGGTCGCACCGACGCCCGGGTGACCAACGGTATTGCTGCCGCCGCGTTTCGTCCTGCTCCGCTCTCATGCTTCCTCCTGCTTTCGGGGACGCAGCCGCTGTTGTCATGGAGTGTGCCGTACGTTCGCGACGCGCTGGGCATGCGCTTGACCGTCAGCGGCTGATCCCGCCCTCGGAAAGCCGGGCCCGCCACACGCCGAGGTCGACGTAGTCGCGCACCTCGGTGATGAGCTCGCTCCGTAGATCGACGACGAACACGCCGTTGCACTCGATCCGGAACTCGCGGCCGTCGACCCAGAACCGGTCGACCCGTTCGAGCCACGCCGTGTCGTCGGTGTAGCTGGCCGATACGACGTCCCATACGACTCGCTCGCACCGGGGCAGGACCTGATCGAACATCTCGCCGATCATTGCCCGCCCGACAGCCGGAGGACCCGGCATGTTGCGCCACGTCGCGTCCTCCTCGAAGTGCCACACGAGCGCAC
>JAYTFI010000129.1:0-2902 GCA_043734485.1 Acidimicrobiales bacterium
CTTCCCTTGCGGCGCGATACCGAGCACGACGCCCGACGCGGTCCCGAGGATCCAACCGGCAGACATGAACGGCACCAGGGGCCCAGCGATCGGCCCGACCCCGACAGCGACTAGAACAACGCCTCCAATGGCCAGCCCGCCGGCTAGGAGGCAGTTCGTGGTCAGGGTTCGGATGACCAATCCGCTCAAGACGCCAGCGGAAACGACGAACACTGTTGGCATGAAACGCACCAGCTCGTTGGGCGTACTCGCGGGGAGAGATGCGACCGTGAGTAGCCCGGCGAACGAGCCAGCACAGAGCAGTCCCGCAGAACTCAGTGCAGAGACGAGCGTTGAAGAGGCCCGGTGGCCGCCGGACGGATGCACATGCCAATGGTAACGCGCCCTTCCCACAGCACAGACATACGGCGAACTGTCTTCAGTAAACCTTCAGGGATGAGGGGGCATGGTGTCACCTACACCCGATAATGCGACAAAGGCGTAGGGCAAACCATGCGGAGGAACGAGAGAGATGATTGGACTTCAGGGCCACGAGGCATTGGGAGAATCCCGTTGGCCGGCAGCGGTAGCGGTCGTAGTCGCGATCGTGCTGCAACTACGACTGCCTGAGAACCTCTCGGTCGGCCCGTCGTATGTCGTGCCTGCGCTGGCGTTGGTGTTGCTGATTCCACTGATCATCACCAATCCACACCGCTTCACGCCACAAACACGGGATCTACGGGTAGTCTCGATCGCCCTCATTGCCGCGATGAACGCCGGAAATGTCTCGTCGCTCTTGCTGTTGCTGCGACGGCTCATAAACGGCACCAAGGTCGACGGGCGGAGCCTGATGCTGTCGGCCGTCGAAATCTGGCTCACGAGCGTGATCGTCTTCGCGTTGTGGCTTTGGGAGATCGACCGTGGAGGGCCCATCGTGCGCTCCCGTGGGGTGTTCACCGATCCCGATCTGTATTTCCCCCAGATGGGCGACGCGAGCCTCACATCGCGCCCGTGGGCCCCCGCGTTCATCGACTACCTGTACGTATCGTTGACCAATTCGACCGCGTTCAGCCCGACGGACACGCTGCCGCTGCGCACGAGAACCAAGCTGCTGATGGGCGCGCAGTCCCTTGCGTCACTCGCCACCATCGCGGTGCTCGGGGCGCGGGCCGTGAACATCTTGAACTGAACGGCCCGGGTCGTTGTCCCGGCGCCGTCCGGCAACTCTCGCGCCGACTTCGAGAAGGAAGCATGCCACCACCACCAGAGGTACTGCGGTCACCCACGTGAACGACGGTGGTGAGGCGAGCTCGAGGTAGCGGCGCGTGCCCGGAAACGCAAGCATGGCTGCGAACGACCCGACTGTCGCTGCGATCAGTACAAGTCGCCGTCCGGTGAGCGGTCGAATCGGTAACGACAATATCCACGTCGCGACGATGAACAGCACGACGGTCGCGGTTGTGCGGGCCTCGGCCAAGGTGGCGTTGTCGGTGCGTGCATCGGCGTACGCCGCGAACGTGGCCGCGGCAGCGACAAGCCCAGACGGGATCGCGAACCGCAGAACCCGTCGCACGTAGCCAGGGCGGGCCCGAGCCTCGTTCGGTTCGAGCGCCAGAAAGAACGAGGGGATCCCGATCGTCAGACTCCCAACGACGCTCAGCTGGCGGGGTAGGAAGGGGAACGGGAAGCGCGCCACACCGGTCGCCAACGCGAGGAGCAGCGCATAGATGCTCTTCGTCACGAACAGGTTGGCGAGACGTTCGATGTTCGCTATCACACGTCGTCCCTCGGCGACGACGGGTGGAAGCGCTGCGAAGTCGTCGCCGACGAGCACGAATTGGGCGACAGATCGCGTCGCCGCACTTCCCGCTCCCATTGCGATGCCGACATCGGCATCCTTCAACGCAAGCAGGTCGTTGACACCGTCACCAGTCATGGCTACGACATGCCCGGCCTCTTGCAGCGAACGGACCATGGTGCGTTTCTGTTCAGGCGTGACCCGCCCGAACACGGCATGCGCGGCGAGGTCGTTGGCGAGAAGCTTCGGATCCGAAGGAAGGGTGCGGGCGTCGACCGCGCGGTCAGCTCCTGGGACACCGGCCCGTTTGGCGACCGCCGCGACCGTGACCGGATTGTCACCGGATATGACCTTCACGGTCACGCCTTGACGACTGAAGAACGCCAGAGTGTCCTTTACGTTCGCCTTGATCTCTTCGGAGAGCGACACGAGCGCGACCGGCCGAACACCGGTGGGAAGGATGTCCGCTGCAACAAGTTCATCCGAAGACGCGAGCAGCAACATGCGATGACCCGTCCCGCTCGCCTCCCGGGCGAGACGCAGCACATTCGACGACGACTCCGAACCGTCGACAAGAAGGAACTCGGGCGCGCCCAACAGCCACGTGCCGTGGGCTTCGAACGATGCCCCGCTCCACTTGCGGGCCGACGAGAAAGGTGCCACGAATGCGGTCTTCCAACCGGGCGGTTCGGGGTATGCGGCAGCGATCGCGGCAACGCTGGCATTCGGCCGCTCGTCGACCGCGGCCAGGGCGGCCAACGGCTCCGCGATCGTCGGCGCTTCCGCATCCAAGGCCACAACCTCGACCAGGCGCATGCCCGGCTGGGTGAGTGTTCCGGTCTTGTCGATGCACAACACATCGACCCGGGCCAGGCCTTCGATAGCAGCGAGCTCACGTGTGAGGACACCGTGCTTGCCGAGGCGGATCATGCCGGCAGCGAGCGCAATGCTGGTGAGAAGGACCAAACCTTCCGGAACCATTGCGACGACGCCAGCAACGGTTCCCGCCACTGCCGACGCCACCGACTCGCTGGCCCGGATCTGGCTCCACAACAGCAACGCAGCCGTGGGAACAATGGCGATCGAGACGTACCGAAGGATCTGGTCTGTCCCGACGCGAAGCTC
>JAYTFI010000130.1:0-7592 GCA_043734485.1 Acidimicrobiales bacterium
GGCTCACGCCGCCGTCTCCTGGCTAAAGGGGGAATCGACCATCGGAGGGAGCTAGCGAAGTCGAAGCGTCGCCCAAATAGTCGACCTATCGAGAAGTAACTACGTTGCGATACGAATTTGACCCCGTCGATCAAGCGGATGCCAGGCGCCGCTGTTCGTGTGTTCGGCAAATGGTGGATCCGTTGCCCGTTGCCCGTTCGTTTTCTCGCCGGGCGGCGCGAAACCGCTCGCACCTAAACGAACGCGGAACCGACACAGTCGGCACGCCATGCAGGCTCAGGGCGTAAGCCGCTCGTCCATCGCCCGCAGCCGCCGGGCCAGCGTGCCCATGATGGCTTCGATCAGCTGGGTGCCGGCCGGCACGACGCGTGTCTATAGGCGTCCGGCAAGTGTCTTGAGGGCTCGTGCGTCGAGGTCACGGAACAGCTCGACTCCGGCCAGATGTTCTTCTGCGCGCTTACGGATTATTGACTCGCTCCTTGGGGTGACGGGATCTGCGGTGACGGGATCTGCGGTGACGGGATCCGCGATGATGGGATGTGCGTGGACTGCAGGTGGTGACGGAACTCGGTGACCCCGTAGGAAACCACCTCAACATCGGTCGTGGCTCGCGCCGATGCCGAACGGGGGAAGCCGAGGAGCGGCCCCAGCTCGCCGAAGTAGTGGCCGGGGCGAAGACGGGTGAGCAGTTCCTCGCTCCGGTCGGCGTGCACTCGGACGATGTCGACCTCGCCGGTGATCAGCTCGTAGACGCGGTCGGCACGATCACCCTGCTCGAAGATCGACGCGCCGTTGGCGAACCGGCACGACACCGCGGGGTCGTCGGAGACGGCCTCCGTGGCCACCATCTGGTGGACGCGGTCGGCGACCGGTATGAGGCGGGCATCGTGGCTCGACACGACGATGATGCGCCCGTCGGTCCGCAGCTCGCGCAGGAGACGGATCACTGACTCGGCCTGGATGTAGTCGAGGTTGGCGGTGGGCTCGTCGGCCAATAGCAGCCGGGGGTTGCCGGCAAGGCCGCGGGCGATGGCTACACGCTGCTGCTGGCCGCCGGAGAGGTGGGCGGGGCGGTGGGTGGCACGGTCGGCGAGACCCACCGTCTCCAGCAGGTCGCGGGCCCGGGCCGTCGCCACCCGTCGAGACTGGCCACCGAGCATGAGTGGTATGGCGACGTTCTCGAGCGCGCTCAGCGACGGGATGAGGTTGAAGGCCTGGAATACGAAGCCGACATGCGTGCGCCGGTACTCCTGCAGCTCGCGTGACTTGAGCGAGGTGACGAGAACGTCGCCGAGTCTGATCGTCCCGGCCGTCGGGGTGAGGATGCCACCGAGGCACGACAGAAGCGTCGTCTTGCCGGTGCCCGACGGGCCGAGCAGGACGACGAGCTCACCCTCGTCGGCACGGAGGTCGAGGCCGTCGAGGGGTCGGATCGCATAGCCGTCGCGCTGGTACTCCACGACCAGCTTGTCGACGACCAGACTGCGGGACTGTGTGGCGGCCATGTCAGCCTCCTGCCCCGGCGAAGGCGCTGGCCGGATCGGTGCGCACGACGCTGCGCATGCCGGCGGCCGCAGCGAGGAGCGCGACGAGCGATCCGAGCAGGGGCAAGCGCCAGTAGTCGGCATCGGGCACGCGTATTCGCAACGGGAATGCGGGCCGTAGGAGTAGTTGGAGCACCGATGCGACGAGCACGGCGAGCAGTGCGATGAGAACCGCTTGCAATGCGAGTCCGCCGGCCAGTTTGGCGTTGGTGGTGCCGACGGCCTTGAGGACGGCGAAGTCACGCTGCCGTTCGAGGGCGGAGAGGAACACGACGGCACCGATGATCACGGCGGCGACGAGCCATAGCAGCGCCCGCACGAGGTCGATGGAGACGATCGCGTTCTTGAGCGGATGGAACGTGTCGACGGCGACTTCATGGTTCGTCCGCAGCGCCATTCCTGGTGGGAGCGCGGCGGGCTGACCCTTGACGAGGAACCCGGTCACGACCGAGCGCGAGCCGAAGACCATGTTCTGGGCGTCGCCGAGGACGACGTACACGAGCGGGACACCGGCGAGCACGGTCGCGTTCCGTGTCCGGCCGACGACGCGGTAGCGGTCCTCGCCGATCTGCACGTCGGAGCCGATGCGGGCACCGATGCTGCGGTCCGTCACGACCTCGCCGGTGGAGGCCGCGGTGCGCCCGTCAATGACCCGTGGTGCTCCGAGGCCCTTCGGGTCGTGCCCGACGATCACCACCTCCCGCGACGAGCCACTCACCGACGAGCCACTCACCGACGATCCACCCGCTGACACGCCGCCCGGAGTCAAGGCACCCCGATGCAGGCTTGCGCGGGCCACGACGATCGGCGAGCGGCGCGGTGCGTCGAGCTGTTTGCCGGCCGTGAGCGGGACGCTGGCGGAGGACGTGAACGGTCCGGCGACACCGGTCGCCAGCACCCAGCCATCGGCTCCGAACGAGCGTGTGGTGTCGACCGGTTCGCGGTGGAACTGCTCGACGAGGCCGTTCATCAGGAACAGCAGCGCAAAGACGACGGCGGCAACGGTGGTGACGATCAGGAAGCGGGTGCGGCGGTGGCGTAGGTCGCGGAGTGTGAGTAGCAGCATGGTCAGAGCACCTTTCCGGTCCGGGTCGCGAGCCACTGCTCGATGATCGGCCTCGCCGTCTCGTAGCCGATCTTGGCGACCGGTTCGACCTTGTCGAAGGCGAGCATGTTGACCCCCTTGCACTCGATTTCGAGGAACAGGTCGCCGCTTTCGTCGTCACCGTGGGGTTGGTCGCGGAGTGAGCCGACGATCATTGTGCGCATCAGCACGCCGGCCAGGCTCGGGTACGGCGAACGCTGCCGCCCGAAGCGGGAGCGGAGGGCCTGCCACCCGGAGATGGACATGCCGTAGTCGGTCCGGGCCCGGGGCCCGGTTGCCGACGCGACGTTCACGGCCATGACCGTGCCGATGCCGGGATGCGCCCGCATGGGCTCGACCGGGAGGTTGGCCAACACGCCGCCATCGACGAGCAGATCGCCGCGGTATGGAACGGGCGGGAGGACGCCGGGTATGGCGACGCTGGCCCGGACCGCAAGCGCGAGCTCGCCGCGATCGTGGATCTCAAGCCGCGACGCCGTGAGGTTGGTCGACACGCAGTAGTAGCCCAGCCACAGATCCTCGATGTCCATGCCGCCGAGAGACTCGTCGATGCTCTTCGAGATCCGGGCGCCTTTCAGGACCGAGACGACAGGAACGGTGTAGTCGAGGAGATGGCGGAACTGCTTGCTCACTGTCTCCAGGAGCTCGGCCGGGTGGAGTCCCATCGCCACGCCGGCACCTATGGGTGCGCCGATCGACGCACCCCCGACGCGGTCGACGGCGATGCCGAATTCGTGCAGCGCCCGGATCACGCCGATGTGCGCGAAGCCGCGGGCTCCGCCGCCGGACAGCACGAGCCCCAGTCCCCGTCCCGTCGCCAGCCGGGCCAGTCGGGTGATGTCCGTGTTCGCTCCGGTGGCCACATGGATGATCTCCTGTGCGCCGTAGCGGTTCAGAAGCGCCGCGCTCGCAGACGGCCGGGCGCTCCCTCGCTGATGCACGACCGCGACCCACCACGGCACGCCCTCCAACTGACGCAGCTCGTCGACGAGCTGTCGCAGGCGCCGCTCCTCGTCGGCGTCAGGCTCGGCCGACACCACCAGCACGACGCGATCGGCGTGGCGTAGGCATCGCCGCGACCACGTCGTGAGGTCACGCTCGGCGTCGGCCTCGTAGATCACGTGGTCGTTCTCCACGTCAGCCTGATGGAGGAACTCTGACAGTCGCGGCACGCCGACGTCCTCGACATGACGCTGCGCGATGCCGACCTCGTTGAGCATGTCGTCAACTCGGCGGCTCGAAAGATGGAACGTCGTGCCGAACCGTGCGATCTCGGCCAGGAATGGCTGTAGGAACGGCTCTGAATCGATCGGTGCGGTGACTGCGACCGCGATGGATGCGGCCCGGGCGCCGCTGCGGGGTCGACCTGCCCGGCGCACCACGCTGCGTGCGACATGCAGCGCCAGGCCCGCGTGACGTTCGATCAGGGTCTCGAAGCTGGCTGTCGAGAAGCGGGCGAGGGTCGTGTCGCGCAGCGCCCGAACCGTCGCCGACCTCGGCGCGCCGTCAATAAGGCCGAGCTCGCCCATGATCTCGCCGCTGCCCATCTCCTGCAGGCGCTGTTCACTGCCGTCAGGCTGATGCTGGGTGGCCACGAGACGGCCGCTGACGACGAAGTACACCGCGTCGGAGACGTCGCCCTCGCGCAGCACCACTTCCCCGGCCTCGACCCTTCGCCACTCGACGGCATCGAGGATGTCCTGCACGCACCTGGGGTCACCGGCGCCGATGAGTGCTTCGATCATCGAGGCCACCCGGGCCCGGTCGATACGCTCACGGACGCCCGCCGCCACCGCATCCGCGACCTCGCGCTGGTTGTTCATCCACTGCTCGAACGAGGCCCGCGGGATGCCGAACACGACCGAGGCCTCCGACGCCCGCAGGGTGGCCATTCGCCGGCGACCGGTGACGACGGCGATCTCGCCGATCAGTTCCCCGGCGCCGACACGGCCGAGGAGCACCTCGCCGCGCAGCCCGTCTGTCACCGCGTCGAGCTGCCCGGAACGCACGTAGAAGACCTCATGTGCCTCGTCACCTTCGCGGACCAGAACGTCACCGGGTGCGAGCGACAACGCCCGTGCCGACTCACCCAACTCCTGCAACTCTCGGTCGAGGAGCATCATGTTCGTCCCCCCGATTGGTATGCGTGCATCGTGTCCCCCCGGATCTGCCCACCGTGTCTTTGCCGGCATCGTCAGCGTGGGCGAGAGCAGCGATGACAACATCCCCCGGTCGGGGGACTCTTCGTCGGGCGCACGATAGGCGCAGTTCAGTCAAAGAGTCGCTGCGGGTGGCGTGAGGCAGCCGAAGGCTATGCAGCCAGGGTCGCTCGCAGCTTGTCGATCGCGATCTGCACCACCTTGGAACGCTCGACCGGGTCGAACATGCCTGCCCCGGACTGCACCCCGACGACGCCACGCCCGACCTGAGAAAGTGCACAGACACAGTCGTCGCCGACCTTTGCAGCGGGCCGATGCCTGATCCCGCTGGGCAAGGCCTGAATGTTCGGGGGCCTGCATCGTGGCCAAGCGCTATCTGCCGCGGTTCGCGTCGGCATCAATGGTGGCCCGGTTGGAGGCGCGGTTCTTGAGTGATGTTCGAGCGAGGGCCACCATTGCGTGGGCTGCGGGCGAGAGTCGGGTTTGTCGGTGGAGGAGTCCGATGCGGCGGCTGAGGGCTGGTCGTAGTGTGCGGATCACGGCTCCTTGACGTGCTGCCTGTTCGGCCATGCGGGCCGGGAGGAGCGAGGTTCCTGCGCCGGCGAGGACGAGGGGGATGATTGCTTCGCGGTAGTTGATCTCGACGGCGATGTTCGGCTGGTAACCGCCCCGCGCGAGGGTGCGATCGAGGAGTCGCCTGGTTGAGGTCCCGGGGGGAGTGAGGATCAGTGGCAGAGCGGCGAGGGCCTGGGGTGTGAGTGGTGCGTCGTGCCGTGATCCAGGTGGGGAGACGGCCACGATCTGTTGGCGGAAGAGGTCGATCCGTTGAAGGCCGTGGCCGCCGGTGGTGATGTCCGTGAGGCCGAGCTCGGCCTGTCCGGACCGGACAAAGTTCTCAACGCTGGTGGGGTCTTCGGGTTCGTGGACGTGAACTGCGATGCCTGGATGGTTGGTCCGGAAGCGGCCGATGAGTTCGGCCAGCGGGTCGGCGGCGAGTGTCGGTAGGCAGACCAGGTGGAGCGTGCCGGTTTCGAGTGCGGTCACTGCAGCTGCCGCCGCGGCGAGGTCGGCCATGTCCCGGACGACGCGTCGTGCGGCGTCGATGACTTGGCGGCCAGCAGCGGTGACTGCGATCGTGCGGCCGAGGCGCAGGAACAGTTCGACGCCGAGTTCGTTCTCGAGCGTGCGAATACCGTGTGACAGCGAGGGTTGTGACACGTGGACGGCGGCCGCTGCCCGGGTGAAGGTGCCATGATCGGAAACGGCAACGACGTATTCGAGCTGCCGGAGATCCATAGATACAGACTATGGCAGCGGGAGTCAGCATGCGCTGGCCCTTGGTATGGGCCGGTCTCACAATGATGTCTATGACCGGATCGACCAACTCGTGGTGAACCTGTGGGTGGTGGCCGTCATCGGCATCGGCATCGGGTTTCTCGGCGGGTTGCTCGGGAAGGGAGGGTCGGCCATTGCGACACCGCTGTTCCAGCATGGGTTCGGTGCCGGGCTGATCGGCATCCATTCGCAGGGATTCGTCGATGCCTGGGCGCCGCTGTTCTTCTTTGCGCTGCTGTTCGGGCTGTCGATGGACTACCAGCTCTTCCTGCTGGCCGCGATCCGCGAGCGTTACGAAGCGACCGGCGACACGCAGCTCGCGATACGTGACGGCATCGCCCGAACCGGACGTCCGATCACCAATGCTGCGCTGATCATGATCGTGGTGTTCATAGCGTTCGGTATCACCGGTCCCATCCCGCCGACCGAGCTCGGCATGACCCTCGCGCTTGCCGTTCTCCTCGATGCCACCGTTGTGCGCATGATGCTCGTACCGTCGCTCATGAAGCTCCTCGGCGAGCGCAACTGGTGGATTCCGGCATGGCTCGACAAGCGCCTCCCACGCGTCCACTTCTCCCACTGAAGCCGTTTGATCGGCACACGAAAAGGACCTTCGCCCCTAGCCAGCCAATACCCCTGGGGGTACAGTCGCTTCTTACGCCTCAAAAAGAGAGAGATGCCCATCATGAAAGCCATCGAGACCACCGTCGATCTGTCACCCGAAGATGCGGAGATCGCTGTCCGAGCAGCGCTCGCCGAACAAGGCTTCGGGGTGCTCACCGAGATCGACGTCGCGGCAGTGTTCAAGGCGAAGCTGGATGTCGATCGCCCATTCCTCAAGATTCTCGGTGCGTGCAACCCCGGGTTCGCGCAACGTGCCCTGCAACTCGACAACTCTGTCAGCCTCCTGCTCCCGTGCAACGTCGTCGTCGAAGCCACCGCAACCGGTACCAGGGTCGCGGCCGCGGATCCGCTCGAACTGATGGCGGATCCCCGCTTCGACGACCTCGGCGCAGAAGTCTCCAAACGGCTTCGCGCTGCGATCGCCGCGGTAGCGACGCGCCACGGGTTCCACTAATCCGGATACCCACCGGTACGTTGACCATCATCGAAACCAGGAGAGACGTCAGTGGAGCTACCGGAAGAGACCGTCGCCGATCTGACCAGGCGTCTACGCCGTGCCGAGGGTCAGGTCCGTGGGGTTCAGCAGATGCTCGCGGAGGGTCGCGACTGCCGTGACATCGTCACGCAGTTGTCGGCCGTGTCCAAGGCGCTCGATCAGGCCGGCTTCGTCCTTGTCGCGGCCGGGCTCACGTGGTGCCTGTCGGATCCCGAACGCGCCGCCGCTGAGGGATACGAACTCGAGGACGTGAAGAAAATGTTCCTCAAACTCGCCTGAAAGTGCCTGGAGTTCGAAACCCGCTCCCGGAATACATACCCCCTGGGGTA
>JAYTFI010000131.1:0-2875 GCA_043734485.1 Acidimicrobiales bacterium
TGCGGTCCGATCTGGCTTTGCCAGTCGGATCCGAGCGCCAGCGAGGAAGCACACGCGAGGTGAGGCCAAAGCGCAGCGGCGGCCCCCGCCGAGCCATGAGCCGGGCTCAGCTCACCGCAGCCGCAGCCCCGGATAGGCACCGCTGTCCAACGGCGTGGGCCCGTCGAGGCCGATGCGCCACCACGCCGCTGCCGCCACCATCGCGGCATTGTCCGTGCACATATCGTTCGACGGCAGGAGCGCTCTGCGGCCGTCCTCGTCGCACACCCGCTGAATCTCGGCTCGCAGCAACCGGTTGGCCGCGACACCACCTCCGAGGCAGATCCCGGCCGCCCCGAACTCGACCGCGGCACGGCGAGCCTTGTGGACCAGCACATCGACCACGGCAGCCTGGAATGAAGCGGCCACGTCGGCCGTCGACACATCGGGGTGCTTGCGGACGTAGTTCACCACCGACGTCTTGAGGCCGCTGAAGGAGAAGGCGTAACCGTCCCCCTTCATCGCACGGGGAAACGCGATCGCCGTCGGATCCCCCGACGGGGCAAGGCGATCGATGGCCGGGCCGCCCGGGTAGCCGAGACCGAGGAAGCGGGCGACCTTGTCGTAGGCCTCGCCCGCCGCGTCATCGATGGTGCCGCCGATGACCCGGTAGTCAGCCGGTGACTTCAGGACGACGAGCAGCGTATGGCCACCCGACACGAGCAGGGTGACGAGGGGCAGCGGGAGGTCGGGCTCGTCGATGAACGGCGAGTACAGGTGCGCCTCGAGATGGTTCACGCCATAGAACGGCACCGACCATGACGAGGCGAGTGCCTTGGCCGCACTGACGCCAACGAGCAGCGCGCCGATGAGGCCCGGCCCGATCGTGCACGCCACGAGGTCGATGCCCCGACCGTCCTCGACCAACCCCGCTTGGTACAGCGCCTCCCGCACGACCGGGTTCAGCCGCTGGACATGCGCGCGGCCGGCGATCTCGGGAACGACGCCGCCATAAGGGACATGGAGGTCGATCTGGCTCGAGACAACCGAAGAGCGCACCTCGTGCCCGTCCACGACGACCGACGCTGCGGTCTCGTCGCAGGACGTCTCGATGCCGAGTACGACCGTCACGACGCTGTCTCCCGGTCGGGCTCGCGCTCCAGCTGTACGGAGATCCCCGCGAGCCGTTGTGCGAAGGCGGCGGTGTCGACGTCGTGGACCCACATGATGAGCGCATCCTCGTTGTTGCTGCGGTAGTAGCGGGGGCGCACCCCGGCCGGCGCGAACCCGAACCACTGGTAGAGCCGCCTCGCCGCGAGGTTCGACACCCGGACCTCGAGCGTCATCGAGATCGCACTGCGGGCCACAGCGACGCGCGATGCCTGCAGGAGGAGACGGGCCCCGATACGGCGTCCACGGAGCGACGGGTCGACCGCGATGTTGGCGATGTGCCCTTCCGTCATCTGCATCAGAAGGCCGCAGAAGCCGACCACCGCGCCATCGATGGTTGCGACGTGGAACGATCGCATCGCCGTGTCGCGCAGCTCGTCCGTGAAGATGCCGATCGTCCACGGCTCGGGCGATGACACCTGCTCGATGGCGAGCACTGCGTCGAGATGCTCCGCGCGCAGAGGAATGATCTGAACCGGGCTCATCGCTTCACCCAGTTGATCTCCGCATCAGGTGCCCGCAGATAGACGAGCTCGACCTCGTCGGCCGACACGGCCGACCGTAGGCTGGCAAGGGCGAGCAGGGCCGCAACGGATGGCGACGCCGGCGCAAGGCATTGCAGACCTGGCATCGACGAGAACACGTCCGGATGACGCGCCACGCCATCGCCGACGCCGAGCACCCGACCGCCACCGCGGATGCGCTCGGCCACGTCGGAGGCCGGGCCCACCCACGGGTCCCCGCACGGAACAGCACCGGCCGACGACACGTCGAACAGCTGCGCGTAGACCTCCTTACGCCGGGCATCGACGATGGCCGCGACCCGCCCCTCCCAGAGCCCACCGACTGCGACCTCGTGCGCAAGGATCTCGAGGCTCGTGGCCGTGACGACCGGAACACCGAGCGCGAGAGCAAACGCCTTTGCCGCGGCCACCCCGACGCGCAGACCGGTGAACAGCCCCGGGCCGACGTCGACCGCGACCGCGGTGATGTCGGCGTGGGTGAGCTCGGTCCGGGCGAGCAGCGCCTCGATGGCCGGCACGAGCGTCTCTGCATGACGACGGCCGCGCAACACCTCGGTACGTCCTATCAACCCCACCTCATCGCCCAGCCCGACGCCGACGGCATGCGTCGCTGTCTCGATCCCGAGGGTCAGCATGTCGGGACGACCGCCATGATCAGTGCCGGCCAGCGATCGGCCCAGTCGCCGTCGGTCGCAGCCGACACGTTGATCGTCCGCGCATCGTCGTCCACCCACTGGAGCTCGATCCGCAACGGCGTCGCGCTCAATGCCGCCTCGACGACATCACCCCACTCGATGACCGCGATTGCGCCGTCATCGAGCAGCTCGAACAGACCGATGTCCTCGAGCGCATCCGGTCCGTCGAGACGGTACGCGTCGAGGTGCAGGAAGAGCTGATCGGCATAGCGATGCTCCGTCATGATCGTGAACGTCGGGCTGGTGACCGCCTCCCGGATGCCCAGCGACGCCGCCAGAAGCTTTGTGAACGCCGTCTTCCCCGCGCCAAGCTCGCCGACGAGAAGGACCACATCACCGGGTCGGAGCAATCCGCCGACCGCGTTCGCCAGCGCCCCGGTATCGCCCAGCGATCGGCTCGCGAAGGTGAACGACGACGTTGCCACTCGTGCGGGAACCACACCCACAGACTCGCATAGGCATCGCCGCAATCCGTGCCGCGTAGGACTGGGCGCCACCGAGATGTCG
>JAYTFI010000132.1:0-7849 GCA_043734485.1 Acidimicrobiales bacterium
CATGAACGTGGGCCAGGTCCTCGAGGCGCACCTCGGCTATGCCGCACGGTGGGGTTGGCCGGGCAACGAGAAGGCCGACGCGCCGATCCGTGGCACAGAAACCAAGACCCGCCCGTCCACCAGGCCGGCCACCTGGGTGGCCACGCCGGTGTTCGACGGCGCGCACTGGGACGAGGAAGGCACCAAGCACACCACGATCCAGAACGCGTTCCAGAACCTGAACCCGGAGTCGATCGACGGCGTCCGCATGATAGGCGACGACGGCAAGATCCAGCTGTACAACGGCCGCACCGGTGAGCCCTACGACCAGCGCGTCACGGTCGGGTACATGTACATCCTGAAGCTCGCCCACCTCGTCGACGACAAGATCCACGCCCGCTCGACCGGTCCGTACTCGATGATCACCCAGCAGCCCCTCGGCGGCAAGGCCCAGTTCGGTGGCCAGCGCTTCGGCGAGATGGAGGTCTGGGCCCTCGAGGCCTACGGCGCGGCCTACTGCCTGCAGGAGCTGCTGACCATCAAGTCCGACGACGTGCTTGGCCGCGTAAAGGTCTACGAGGCCATTGTCAAGGGCGAGAACATCCCCGAGCCGGGCATCCCTGAGAGTTTCAAGGTGCTCATAAAGGAGATGCAGTCGCTCGTCTTGAACGTGAAGGTCGAGTCAAAGCAGGGCCACGAGATCGAGATGCGCGAGCTGGACGAGGACGTGTTCCGCACGGCCGAGTCGCTCGGCATCGACCTTTCCCGCCCCGAGCGCGGCTCCGACGAAGAAGACGCCCGACGCGCCGCTGAGCGCGCCGAACGCGCCTCGTACTGAGGCTGACGATGGTCACACTCCTGTTGATGACGGAATTGTTGCTTAAGAAACTAGGTGTGCTTAATGCTTGACGTGAATGATTTCGATCGCATCACCATCGGCCTCGCCACGGCCGATGCCATCCGCGGATGGTCGCACGGCGAGGTCAAGAAGCCCGAGACGATCAACTACCGCACGCTGCGTCCGGAGAAGGACGGCCTGTTCTGCGAGAAGATCTTCGGCCCGCAGAAGGACTGGGAGTGCTACTGCGGCAAGTACAAGCGCGTCCGCTTCCGCGGCATCGTGTGCGAGCGCTGCGGCGTCGAGGTCACCCGCTCGAAGGTCCGCCGCGAGCGGATGGGCCACATCGAGCTGGCCGCCCCCGTCGTCCACATCTGGTACCTCCGCGGCACGCGCTCATGGCTGGCCTACCTGCTCATGGGCACCGAGGCCAAGGAAGAGCTGAAGGCCAAGCAGCTCGAGAAGGTCATCTACTTCGCGGCCAACCTCGTCACGTTCGTCGACGAGGAGCGCCGGCATGCCGACCTCCCGAACCTCGAAGTGGAGATGCGTGAAGAGCTGCTGCTCGTCGAGCGTGACCGCGACCTCGAGCTCGACCGCCGCTTCAAGCAGCAAGAGACCGACATCGAGGCGCTCGAGAAGGACGGCGCCAAGGATTCGGAGATCAACGCCAAGCGCAAGCAGGCCGACAAGGAGATCACAGGCATCCGCGATCGCGGCAACGCCGAATACGAGCTCGTCAAGCGCGCCTACGACGAGTTCAAGAGCCTGCACAGCCGCAAGATCATCGAGGACGAGGTTCTGTGGCGTGAGCTGAAGGACCGCTACGGCGACTACTTCCGCGGTGGCATGGGCGCCGAATGGATCAGCTCGCTGATCCTCGAGCTCGACCTCGACATCGAGGAGATCAAGCTCCGCGCACTGATCGACGGCACGGCCGAGGGCAAGCGCCCGCTCAGCGTGCAGCGCAAGCAGAAGGCCATCAAGCGCCTGAAGATCGTCGCTGCGTTCAACCGTCGTGATCCGAACGGCAAGCGCCTGAACGACCCCAAGGCCATGATCCTTGCCGCCGTGCCGGTCATCCCGCCGGACCTGCGCCCGATGGTCCAGCTCGACGGCGGACGCTTCGCCACGTCCGACCTGAACGACCTCTACCGCCGCGTCATCAACCGCAACAACCGGTTGAAGCGCCTCCTCGACCTTGGCGCCCCCGAGATCATCGTGAACAACGAGAAGCGCATGCTGCAGGAGGCTGTCGATGCACTGTTCGACAACGGCCGCCGCGGCAGGCCCGTCACGGGCCCGGGCAACCGTCCGCTGAAGTCGCTGTCCGACATGCTCAAGGGCAAGCAGGGCCGGTTCCGCCAGAACCTGCTCGGCAAGCGCGTCGACTACTCGGGCCGTTCCGTCATCGTCGTCGGCCCCACGCTCAAGCTGCATCAATGCGGCCTGCCGAAGCTGATGGCGCTCGAGCTTTTCAAGCCGTTCGTGATGAAGCGCCTCGTCGACCAGGAGCTGGCGCAGAACATCAAGTCGGCCAAGCGGATGGTCGAGCGCCGCCGCGCCCAGGTGTGGGACGTCCTCGAAGAGGTCATCAAGGAGCATCCGGTGATGCTGAACCGGGCCCCCACGCTGCACCGTCTCGGCATCCAAGCCTTCGAGCCGGTGCTCGTCGAGGGCAAGGCCATCCAGCTCCACCCGCTGGTGTGCACCGCGTTCAACGCCGACTTCGACGGTGACCAGATGGCGGTCCACCTTCCGCTGTCCGCCGAGGCGCAGGCTGAGGCCCGCATCCTCATGCTCTCGACGAACAACATCTTGTCGCCGGCCCACGGCCGTCCGATCGCGGTGCCGTCGCAGGACATGATCATCGGCGCGTACTACCTCACCCTCCAGCGCGACGGCGCCAAGGGGGAGGGTCGTCAGTTCCGCCACCTGTGGGAAGTGGAGCTGGCCTACGACAACAAGGACATCGAGCTCCACGCCAAGATCACGATTCGTACCGCCGACGTCCGCCTGGGCGCACCGGTGGGCGGCGAGATCTTCCCCGTCGAGACCACCGCCGGCCGCCTGATCTTCAACCAGGCGCTGCCGCAGGACTTCCGGTACATCAACGATCTGGTGAAGAAGCGTGAAGTCACCAACATCGTCGACGACCTTGCGGTCAACTACCCGAAGGCCATCGTGGCCCAGGCGCTCGACGCCATGAAGAACCTCGGCTTCCGCTATGCCGCGCAGTCCGGGCTCTCCATCTCGATCAACGACGTGCAGACGCCTGTCGAGAAGCGCGAGATCCTCGACCGCCACGAGAAGGAGGCGGAGAAGATCGAGGCGCAGTTCAAGCGCGGCATCATCACCGACGACGAGCGGCGGCAGAAGGAAGTCGACATCTGGACCGAGGCCACGGCCGAGATCCAGCGGGCCATGCAGGCCCACCTCGACAAGGAGCCGATGAACCCCATCAACATGATGGTGGGGTCGGGCGCCCGAGGGAACTCGCTGCAGGTCCGCCAGATCGCCGGCATGCGCGGTCTCGTGGCCAACCCCCGCGGCGACATCATTCCCCGCCCGATCAAGAGCAACTTCCGCGAAGGCCTCTCCGTCCTGGAGTACTTCATCTCCACGCACGGTGCCCGCAAGGGTCTCGCCGACACTGCGCTTCGTACGGCCGACTCGGGGTACCTCACCCGCCGTCTGCACGACGTCGCACAGGAGCTGATCATCCGTGAGCCCGACTGCGGTTCCACCCGCGGGCGCTGGCTCGAGTATGTCGGCAAGGACACGGAAGGTAAGCGCGCGTACCTCGAGACGTCGCTGCTCGGCCGTATCCTGGCCGAGGGCGTCACGCTCTCGGATGGCACAGAGCTGCCGGCCGCCACCGACGTCACCCAGGAGATCATGGAGACGCTTCGTGACGACGACGCGGTCACCCGGGTTCGGGTCCGCACCGTTCTGGCCTGCGATGCCGAAGTCGGCGTGTGTGCGAACTGTTATGGCCGTTCGCTCGCCACCGGCTTCCACATCGAGCTCGGTGAGTCGGTCGGCGTCATTGCCGCGCAGTCCATCGGCGAGCCCGGTACCCAGCTGACGATGCGTACGTTCCACACCGGTGGCGTTGCTGCCGGCAAGGGCGAGTCGAGCGACATCACTGCGGGTCTGCCCCGGGTCGTCGAGCTCTTCGAGGCTCGTACCCCGAAGGGCAAGGCCGTCCTGGTCCGCACGTCAGGCGTCATTCGGATGGGCGAGGACGACGGCAAGACCCGCGAGATCCTCGTCGTGGGTGACGATGGCACGGAAGAGGCCTACACGGTCGGTTCCAACGCCAAGCTGCACCCTTACGTCAAGGAGGGCGCCGAGATCAAAGCCGGCGATCCAATCAACGAGGGTCCACTCGACCCGAAGGAGATCCTCGACATCAAGGGCATCCGCGACACCCAGACGTACCTCGTCGACGAGGTCCAGAAGGTGTATCGCGACCAGGGTGTGTCGATCCACGACAAGCACATCGAGCTCATCGTCCGCCAAATGCTGAAGCGGGTCGCGGTGCAGGAGTCGGGCGAGTCCAGCTTCCTCCCGGGGGAGCGGGTCGAGTCACGCCTGTTCGCCCTCGCCAACCGCATCCTGCGCGACGAGGGCAAGGTGCCGGCCGAGGGCCGACCGGAGCTGATGGGCATCACGAAGGCGTCGCTGGCGACGGACTCGTGGCTCTCGGCCGCGTCGTTCCAAGAGACCACCCGGGTGCTCACCGAGGCGGCCATCGAGGGCCGTTCCGACTCCCTTGTCGGCCTCAAGGAGAACATCATCATCGGCAAGCTGATCCCCTCAGGGACGGGCATGCTCCGCTACCGCGACATCGATGTCAAGGTCTCCGGGGCCGAGCAGCTCTTGCCGCAAGGTGCGGGTGAGTCGCCGGAAGAACTGGCCGCATGGCTGGCCGGCATCAACGCCGGTGTCAGCTTCAGCTCGGTCAGCACGGGCGAGGGTGACGGTGGCGGCGGGCTCAACGACGAGGCTGCTTCCGAGGCCCGCCGGGCCATGGCGCTGCGGGCGCTGGGCGCCGAGGCCTGACGCTCGGCCTCCGGCTTTCGCGCAGTTCTTTGCTGCACAGAACCTGTGAGGACCCCCGGCCGCGGCCGGGGGTCCTCACGCGTCCCGGTGCACGGCCGGCCTGGGGTCGCTGGTCAATGTCTGGGTCAGGAAACGTCGCAGCCCTCGTTTTGGCGACCACGGACCTACGGAATGGGCCCGGCGGATCGGCATGAGCAGCCGGCGGAGCAGAGAACGCCCGACGGATTCAGACGACCTCGTAGTCGACGCCCAAGACGTCGTACACCGGCCGGGCCCGCATGTCGCGGGTCAGCAGCCGGGCGCCGTGTGTCCGAGCGGCTAGGGCGACGAGGCCGTCGTAGGTTGCACCACCGGAGATGCCGGCCGCGGCGAGCGTCCGAATCGCATCCGCGAGTGCAACGCCGAGTTCGAGCGGCTTGTCAAAGGCGCGGCTGAGAAGCGCTTCTGCTTCCGCCGGTGTGAGCCGGTCCGGGAGCGGAAGGCGGGTGAGGACAGAGTACGTTTCGAGATAGGAGTGCCCGCTGAGCGAGACCCGCGTGGTGACGATCCGTTCGCGGCATCGCTCGTGTTCCGGATGGCCGCTGAGCAGCGCAGGGACGGCGACGCTCGTGTCGAGGGCCAGCACGGTCATCGCCGGAGATCGCCGCGCAACTCGTCGATCAGCTCGTCGGTGATGGTGTTCGTCGTCTCGACGAAGGGCACGCCGTCGCGCTCTCGTATCCGGGCAGCTTCAACCGGCAGGTGGAGCGACACGCCGTCGTGCTCTTCGACAAGGACGAGGAACATCCCCGCCGCGAGTCCGAGACGGGCGCGGATCGGGGCCGGGAGGACGATGCGCCCGGCGGCATCGATGCTGACAGTAGGCATGCCACACGCTACCGTGCGATGGCACGAACACGAGATTGGCGTGTGCGCACACCGCTTGTGACTGACCGGGTCCGGTTGCGCGTGATTTCGCGGTTCGGATCGTCCGCTACAATTTCTCGTTCCGTGCGTCGGTTCGTGTCTTTCACGCGGCCCCCTCCCCGGAACGAAATCCCGAGGCCGGTCCAAAGCCGGTCTCACCCGTCAGCGTCAATGCGAGAGGTATCTCTGTGCCCACCATTCAGCAGCTGGTCCGCAAGGGCCGCGTGTCCAAGCAGGATAAGTCGAAGACCCCAGCACTGAAGGGCGCTCCGCAGCGTCGCGGCGTCTGCACGCGCGTATACACGACCACCCCCAAGAAGCCGAACTCGGCACTGCGCAAGGTCGCCCGCGTGCGCCTCAGCAGTGGCATCGAGGTCACCGCCTACATTCCCGGCGAAGGGCACAACCTGCAGGAGCACTCGATCGTGCTCGTGCGCGGTGGCCGCGTGAAGGACCTTCCGGGAGTGCGCTACAAGATCATACGCGGCACGCTCGACTCCGCCGGTGTCAAGAACCGCAAGCAGGCCCGCAGCCGCTACGGCGCCAAGAAGCCCTGATGTCGGCCTCGCCGACAAGTACCCCTCGCACTGCTCTCCGCACCGCCCACAGAAACACTCACTGAGGAACCACTGCCATGCCCCGCAAAGGTCCAGCCCCCCGACGAGACATCCTGCCCGACCCGGTCTACAGCTCGGTTCTGGTCTCGAAGGTCATCAACAAGGTCCTCCTCGAGGGCAAGCGCTCGGTTGCCGAGAAGATCGTGTACGACGCTATGACGGCGGCGGGCGAGAAGGCGCAGACCGAACCGCTCGGTGTCCTGAAGCGGGCAATCGAGAACATCAAGCCGGCGCTCGAGGTCAAGAGCCGTCGCGTCGGCGGCGCCACCTACCAGGTGCCGATCGAAGTCAAGCCGCCCCGTGCCAACACCCTCGCCATCCGCTGGCTGGTGGAGAACAGCCGGAAGCGCCGCGAGAAGACGATGGCCGAGCGTCTTGCTGCCGAATTGGTCGACGCCAACAACGGCGTCGGTTCGTCGGTGAAAAAGCGAGACGACGTCCAGAAGACGGCAGAAGGCAACAAAGCCTTCGCTCACTACCGCTGGTAGCAGCCCGCCCTCCGCGGAGCCGGCATCAGCCAAGACGCTCAGACAACCGACACGAGACGAAGAACAGAGCAACGACATGGCACGCGAGTTCCCACTCGACCGCACCCGCAACATCGGCATCATGGCCCACATCGACGCGGGCAAGACCACCACGACCGAGCGCATCCTCTATTACACCGGCAAGAGCTACAAGATCGGTGAAGTCCACGATGGCGCGGCCACCATGGACCACATGGTGCAGGAGCAGGAGCGCGGCATCACCATCACATCCGCCGCGACCACGTGCGTCTGGAACAACCATCGCATCAACATCATCGACACGCCGGGCCACGTCGACTTCACGATCGAAGTCGAGCGCTCGATGCGGGTTCTCGATGGTGCCTGCATGGTGTATTGCGCTGTGGGCGGCGTGCAGCCGCAATCGGAGACGGTGTGGCGTCAGGCCGAGAAGTATCACGTGCCCCGCATGTGCTTCATCAACAAGCTCGACCGCACCGGCGCCAATTTCCAGATGTGCGTGGACATGATCAAGGACCGCCTCGGCGCGCGTCCCGCTGTCCTCTATCTCCCGATCGGTATCGAGGGCGGTTTCAAGGGCCTCGTCGACTTGGTCGAGAATCGCGCGATTATCTGGCTTGAGGAAAGCTTGGGCGCCAAGTTCGAGTATCAGGCGATCCCTGACGACCTGGTCGACGCCGCCGCTGCCGCTCGCATGGAGCTCATCGAGATGGCGGTCGAGCAAGACGACGACATCATGGAAGCCTATCTTGGCGGCGACGAACCTGACGTGAAGACGCTCAAGGCGCTAATCCGCAAGGGCACGCTCAACTTCTCGTTCGTGCCCGTGCTGTGCGGCTCGGCGTTCAAGAACAAGGGCGTCCAGCCGTTGCTCGACGCGGTGATCGACTATCTACCGTCGCCGCTCGACATTCCCGCGGTCAAAAACCTCAAAA
>JAYTFI010000133.1:0-5997 GCA_043734485.1 Acidimicrobiales bacterium
CGACCGATCTGTCGATCTCGAAGGCAGGGCCAGGTCAGCGGTTGAGCACCACGATCGACGCGTTGAGCACGGTCGCAAATGCGACCCACCCGGCATAGGAACCAGCAGCGCACCGGCAGCGGGCCGGACAGCGAACGACGCACCCGTCGTAGCCATTACTCATGCATGTCCGCTACCCGTTTCGACGGCCACCGACACGTTCAGGGCTGAACATCCGTTCAGCCGACTTCGACGACGATCTTCCCGAAGAACCCGCCGGCGGCCATGCGGGTCTGCGCTTCGGCCAGGTCGGGGAAGGGCCACACACTGTCGATGACCGGCCGCAGACCGCCGCCGTCGACCGCAGCGAGCACGTCCGCGAACTCGGTCGCACCCCATCCGCCGGCGCCGATGAGCCGGCGTCCCCAGTGGTAGAGCGACGGCAGCGACACAGTTGCCTCCGTGCCCGTGGTCGTGCCGCAGAACACCATGCGGCCATCGACATCCAACGCATCGATCGAGGCCTGGAACAGCGCGGTGCCGACATGGTCGATCACGAGGTCGACGCCCCCGCCGGAAGCCGTCCGCACGGCACCGGCGACGTCGCCGACGTAGTGGTCCACGACTGCATCGCAGCCGAGCGCGAAGGCGCGGGCGAACCGGTCGCGGCCACCAATGGTGCCGATCACGAACGCTCCCGCCTGCTTGGCCAGCTGCACGACGGCAGTGCTCACCCCCGACCCGGCCGCGTTCACGAGCACCTTCTCCCCGGCTCGGACCTGACCGGCGACGACGAGCGCGTGCCATGCAGTGAGATAGGCCACGGGCAACGCGGCAGCTTCCACGAAGGAGAGTCCGACGGGCAACGCGAACGTGTGCACCGACGCCACAACCACGAGTTCGGCGAAACCGCCAGGCCGGGTCGAGCCGACGGTGCGCAGGTTCTCGCAGTACGCGGGCTTCCCCGACAGGCACCGCCGACAGGTCCCACAGGTGCTCACCGGGTCGACGACTACGGCCGTGCCGATCGGTAGCTCGCGGGGATCGACACCCGAGCCGTGCCCTATGACCACGCCGGCGACGTCCATGCCGGCCACGTGCGGGAGCGAGAAGCCTCTCACGACCGCGGCTTCCCGCTGCAGGATGTCGAGCCGGTTCAGCGCACACGCCTTGACCGACACGAGCAACTCGCCGGGCCCGGGGACCGGATCGGCGACGTCCTCGAACGTCACCACCTCCGGTCCCCCGAAGCCACGCTGCACCTGCGCCTTCACGTCAACAGCCCTACCAACCGGCGGACCCGGCCTCGCGCCGAGGCAGGGGCGACGAAGCTCACGACGGCCAGCTGACCTTGCCATCGGCGCCATAGAGCGACTTCGCCAGATCGGCGTTGTAGGTGCCGTCCATTGCCGGCTTACCACCTTTGAAGATCCCGGCCTCGGCGTAGGCATCGACCTCGGCCTTCAGCTGGGCCGGGTCGATGATACCGACCGGACCCGACGGCGTGCCCTTCTGCACCTCGGCCAGTTCGGCCGTCCAGCGGAAGTTCTCGCCCTCTTCGGTGAGGTAGTTCTTGTTGCCGGCGGCATTGATCTGCTTGACGCTGAGGGCCACGGCACCGGCCGGGTCGGCGATCGCGTCCTGCATGCCCTCGAGCGATGCACGGATGAAGTCACGCACGACGGTCGGGTTGTCGGCCGCGAACTTCTGCGACGCGTAGAGCAAACCGAAGGAGCCCGGCGTCCCGGAATCGGTCGGGTTGAAGGCGGTGTACTTCACGCCGGCCCGGTCGAGCTGACCCGGCTCGTTCGACTTGTACACGGGCAGCGCGTCGACCTGCTTCAGCTGCACGACAGGGTCGAAGCCGTCGAGGAGCACTTCTTTGTAGTCGGTGCCCCGCTTGAGCCCGGCCTTGGCCAGCATGGCGACGATGCTCGGCGGGATATCGCCCTTCACACCGATCGTCTTGCCCTTCAGACCTTCGAGCGTCGTGATGCCCCCGTCGCCCTTCACCAGCAACTCCTCGATCGGCGTATGGCCGTAGTCGGCCAAGGCCACGAATGCGGCCCCGTCCTTGGAGAAGTTGAGGATCTCGGTGTAGCTGCCGGCCGAGGAGAACTGGGCCGTGTTCGCGGCCACGAGGGCGTAGTTGGCGGTCGAGAAGCTCGGCTTCAGATCGACGTCGAGGCACATCTTGTCGAAGTAGCCCTTCTCCTTGGCGACGACGACATCGACGATCGACGCGGCTGCGGCGAAATCGAAGCTCGACAGATAGGTGATCTTGCCGGCGGCCTTGTTGGCGGCACAGTCGGCATCGGAGATGGCCGCAGCCGAAACAGCGGCAGCGACCGTCGTATCCGCGGCGGGGGGACCCGTAGTGTCCGTGGCTGCGATGGCAGTGGTGTCGGGCGCCGCCGTGGTGTCCGCGCCGACCGTGGTGTCGACCGCCGCGGCGGCGGTCGTCTCTGCGGGGGCAGCGGTGGTGTCGACGGCCTTGTCCTTGCTGCACGCGCCGGCGACGAGCGCGAGCGAGAGCAGCGCCGCGCCGGCCATCGACGTTCGGGTGCGACGGCGCATCCGGAGTCGGGCGGTGGGCTCGGGGATGACGTTCATGGGCTCTCCTGTGGTGGTTGGTTCGTTTGGGCGAAGGGTAGGGGCGGGAGTGAAATGGCGAGGAGTCAGCCGCGCTGCGAAGCGTGCCAGCGAAGCAGCACGCGTTCGAGGGCGCCGATGGCGACGGTGGCGAGCGAACCGACCAGTGCGAGGACGAACACGGAACCCCACAGCTGCAGCGGCAGGTTTCGGCTCTGGGCCAGCTTCACGCTGTAGCCGAGGCCCTTGGTGACACCGCCGAAGAACTCACCGAGCACTGCGCCGATGAGCGCGAGCCCGACCGAGATCCGAGCCGCGGTGAACAGGTAGGGCAAGGCCGAGGGGATCCGCAGCCGCCAGAAGATCTCACGCCGGCTGGCATCGACGGAGCGGGCCAGCTCGAGCACGTTCGCGTCGACGGCCCGTAGGCCGGTCACGGCGTTCAGGAGGAACGGCACGACGCAGACGAGCGAGGTGAGGAACAGGATCGGCTCGAGGCCGAACCCGAGCCAGATCACGATGGCCGGCGCGTAGGCGATGATCGGCGTGACCTGTACCAGCACGGCGAGGGGCTGCATGGCCCGGTCGACGAACCGCGAGTGGGCCATCAGCGATCCACCGCCGACGCCGGCGACCAGGGCGAGCAGGAAACCGAGGGTGGCCTCCCATGCCGTGCGACGCCCGTTCGTCCAGTAGTACCCGGGGTCGGAAGCGAGGTGGCGAAGGATGTCCCAGGGCGCGGGGAGTTCGTAGCGCGGGATGTGCAGGAGGCGTACGGTCGTCTGCCAGAGCACGAGGAACCCCACCACGCCGATGGCGGGGGCGAGCGTCATGAGCAAGGCACGGAGTAGAGACCGCTCGGGCGGTGGGGCATCCGAGGGCATCGCAAGGCCGGCGAGATCCGGTGAGGTCTCGACGTTGGGCGTGGTCATCGTCATGCCGCGTGGCTCTCTCGCAGCATGTGGCGGAGGTGGCTGACGTGCTCGTGAAATGCGGGGGAGTCCTCCATGGCGTCGTTGCGGGGACGGTCGAGCCGGATCTGCTCGACACCCGAGATTCGCCCCGGGCGGGCGGCCATCACGACCACACGGTCGGAGAGGATCACTGCTTCGGGGATCGAGTGGGTGACGAACAGGACAGTGCTGCGGGTGCGGTCCCACAAGTCGAGCAGCAGGTAGCGCATCTGGGCCCGGCTGATCTCGTCCAGTGCGGCGAATGGCTCGTCCATCAGGGCGATGGGCGCACCCAGCGCGAAGGCGCGGACCAGGCTGACCCGCTGTTGCATGCCGCCCGACAGCTCGTGTGGATAGGCCTCGGTGAAGCGCTCGAGTCCGACCGAGACCAGCAGGCCGTCGACCTCACCGGCATCGGGCGTGCGATGGCCCTCGGCGCCACGGTTCAGCCGCGTCAGGAAACCGACGTTCTGGCGGACGTTCAGCCACGGGAGCAGTGCCGGAGTCTGCGGTACGAGGGCGAACTGCTTCGCCGCCCGCGCCATCGTGGGCGCCTCCCCCGCCACCCGGACGGTCCCACGGTCAGCGTCGAGGAGCCCGCCGATCAGGCGGATCAGCGTCGACTTGCCGCAGCCCGACGGTCCGAGAAGGCTGACGAACTCGCCCCGCCGCACGGCAAGGTCGACGCCTCGTAGCGCCTCGGTCCGAGCGCCCTTGCGCGCGAACGTCTTGTCGACGCCGCGAACGTCGACCAGATCCTCCACGAAGGAAGCGGACGCGGGGCATTCCGGGTTGATGACCATGGGCACTTCGCAGAGGTTTGCAGACGAGTGTTTCGTCACGGTGACGAACGGCCTTCGATCGTTGCGCATCGCGGGTGGCCCTGTCGAGCCTGGGAGCTGGGTCGGCTGTCCGCGAACACGCGTGAAGTTTTCCTCGCGACGCGTCATGCTTGCAGGATGAACGTGGTGGTGTTGGTGGGTCGGGTCGGCGATCGTCCTTTTCGACCGGGGGGCGCGGACCGGGTCGTGATGCGAGTCGTCGTCGCCTCGAGCCGGCGGAGCGAGCGTGCTGACGAGATCGAGGTGCATTGCTTCGCCGGTGTCGCGGATTCGGTGATCGCCGGAATCCGACTCGGCGACGTGGTGGAGATCCGTGGGCGAATCGAGCAGCGCATCGGACGCGACGACGAGGGTGAGTACGAGGATCTCCGCGTGGTCGCAGACCATGTGTCGGTGATCACCGTCGGGTCAGCGGCGCCAGCGCACACCCCGACGGCCCGCAAGGAGGAGGCCGACAGCCGCGCCTGCGACGGAACGGGCTGCGCCGATGCAGAGGTCATCGAGGGCACGATCAAGCACTTCCGGCCGGCGGAGAACTACGGCTTCATCGCGGCGCCGAACCTTGACACCGATGTGTTCTTCGTGGCCCACGACATCCACCACAGGGTCCCACCACAGCGGGGCGACACCGTCCGGTTCGTCCTCACCAACCGCGAACGTGGGCTTGGTGCGCTGCACATCACCATCACCACACCCGGGGCGCAGGAGCGTGCGACACCGGCCGTCAGCACCTGACCCGGCGGGATTGTCGAACTCAACTCAGCCCGTCCCGAGGAGATCGGCATACTCGGTGTGGCGCTCGATGTAGCGCGCGAAGAACGGGCACTGCGGCGTGACGCTCATGTCGTGGGCCCGGGCGTCGTCGAGGGCAGCCTTCGCGAGTTTGCTTCCCAAACCCTGCCCTTCGAACTCGTCGCGGATGACCGTGTGGGTGAACACGATCGTGGCGGGCACGGTCCTGCCGTGCGCGGCGGGCAGGATCACGTATTCGGCGAAGCCGGCCACTTGGGTATCGACGACGATCTCGTAGCGCTGCGCCTCGGGATGGTTGGCGACGGCGAAGTCAGCAGCGTCGGCATTCGGTTCAAGGGTCATGGGGTTTCCTCTCGGATTCGGGCTTCCCGTCTAGCGCAACGTGTGCGCGAGCCGCGTCCCCCGTACCATCGCGCTCGGATGAGCCGGCGGTGCCGGCGGCACGAGGGGATTGCGAACATGGCACTGGAGATCGAACCGTCGGGTGCGTCGTGCGGAGCAACCGTCCGAGGGGTGGACCTGCGGGGTCCACTTTCGAAGGAGACAATTGCGGAGATACGCCACGCTTGGCTCGACCATCAGGTGATCGGACTGCCCGGACAGACGCTCTCCCTCGACGAGCTCGAGCGTCTTGCTCCAGCCTTCGGCGAGTACGGCGAAGATCCCTTCATCGCTTCGCTTCCCGGCCATCCGCACGTGATCGAGGTGAAGCGGGAGGCGGACGAGACCACGCCGCTTTTCGCTGAGGGCTGGCATTCCGATTGGAGCTTCCTGCCCAACCCGCCCTCGGGCACCCTGCTCTACGGCCGCATCATCCCGCCCGTCGGCGGTGACACGCTCTACGCCAACCAATACGCGGCATATGAGGCCCTCTCCGA
>JAYTFI010000134.1:0-2623 GCA_043734485.1 Acidimicrobiales bacterium
GGAGCCGACGCGCCCCACGTGTCGATCGTGACGCACAGGTCGGCCCAACGCTCCCAGCCGAACGACGAGCCCATCTCACAGGCGACGACGGGCACCCCCGGGGGGAAGACCGAATCGAGGTACTCCTCGTCCTGCTCGTCGAAAAGGTCCCACGACGGCATCGACACGACCTGTGCGTCGAAGCCTTCCTCGGCAAGGAGCTTGGCCGCCATCACGCAGTGCTGGACCTCGCTGCCCGAGCCGACGAGCACGATCTCGGGCTCCTCGCTCTGCGCGTCGACCAACACGTATGCGCCCTTGGACACGCCCACCGCGGCCCGCTGTGCGGTCCCGACGAGAACGGGGACCTTCTGGCGGCTGAGGATGAGGCCGGTCGGCCCGTCCTCGGCGCCGATGATGACGCGCCACGCAGCCGCTACCTCGTTGGCGTCGGCCGGGCGGATCAGGCGAAGGCCCGGCATGGCCCGCAGCGACGCGAGCTGCTCGACGGGCTGGTGCGTCGGACCGTCCTCGCCGACGCCGATCGAGTCGTGGGTCCACGAGTACACGACCTTCGACCGGCTGATGGCGGCGACCCGTACCGAGCCGCGCATGTAGTCGCTGAAGACGAAGAACGTGCCGCCGACCGGGAGGACGCCGCCGTGAGCGGACATCCCGTTCATGATTCCGCCCATGCCGTGCTCGCGGATGCCGAAGTGGATGAGGCGGCCTTCGGGCGTTGCGCTGGAAAACGTGCCGACGCCCTTGATGGCCGTACCGGTGTTGCCGGTGAGGTCGGCCCCGCCGCCGACCAATTCGGGAACGGTCGGGATGAGCGCGTTGAGGCACTCGCCGCTCGCGGCCCGGGTCGCAACGTCCTTGCCCGCCTCGTACACCGGAAGGCCGGCATCCCAGCCGGAGGCGAGGGTGCCGTTGATGCAGGCGTCGAGCTGCTCGCCACGGTCGCCGGCAGCGGCGACGCGGTCGGCCCAGTCGCCCACAAGCCCGGCATTGCGCCTTCCTGCGGCCCGGTACATGGCAAGGACGTCGGAGGGAACGAAGAAGTCCTCCGCAGGCAGGTCGAGGATGACCTTGGTCTTGGCGATCTCCTCAGCGCCGAACGGCTCGCCGTGCGCCGCCGAGGTGTCGGTGCGAGTCGGGGCCGGGAACCCGATGTGGCTGCGGAGACGGATGAGGGTCGGCCTGTCGGTGACGGCCATGCCACGGCGCAGCGCGGCCTCGATCGCGTCGAGGTCGTTGGCGATCTCGCCGACCTCGTCGACGTCCCAGCCGTACGACCGGAAGCGCATGCCCGCGTCGTCGCCATAGGCCAGCTCGGTGGGGCCGTCGATGGTGATGTGGTTGTCGTCGTAGATGCAGATGAGCTTGCCGAGCCCGAGATGGCCGGCCAGCGACCCCGCCTCGTGGCTGATGCCTTCCATGAGATCGCCGTCGCTCACGATCACGAATGTGAAGTGGTCGCACACGTCGGCGCCGTGCCGGGCCCGCAGGTTGGCCTCGGCCATGGCCATGCCGACGGCGTTGGCGATGCCCTGCCCGAGCGGGCCGGTGGTGACCTCGACGCCCGTGGTGTGGCCGAGCTCGGGATGGCCAGGTGTCTTCGAGCCGAGCTGCCGGAACGCCTTGAGGTCGTCGAGCTCGAGGCCGAAGCCAGTGAGATGCAGCATCGAATACAGCAGGATCGATGCGTGCCCACACGAGAGCACGAAGCGGTCACGGTCGAACCACTCAGGACTGTCGGCGTCGTAGTTCATGACCCGGGTCCACAGGACATGAGCGAGGGGCGCCAGCGCCATCGCCGTGCCGGAATGGCCGCTGTTCGCCTTCTGCACGGCATCCATGGCCAGGCCGCGGACCACGTTGATGCCGAGCTGCTCGGGCTGGATGGCGGACTGGTCGGGGACGGTTGCTGCCTGGTCGCTCACGCGGACCTCTTCTGAGTTTGATCGTCGGCCGTCATGTGGTGTACCCGGCAACCGGGTCGGCCACACCCTACCCAGTCGTCTGGCGCGCCGGAGTCGCACTGGAGTTGCGACGCGGGCCTGGCGGCGGCTCGGATGTGAGGGGCTCGTGAAGATGTGCCGGACATGCGCGAGTCGGGCGCAACCGTCGGCAAGAATGGCGTTTGCGGTGTCGGGAGACGTACTTGATGCCGATGAGCGTGGGAGCAGCAGGTGCCGGTGAACAGCAACATGTCGCGCAGGGCCGCCATTCGCCGGGGCGTTGTGCTCGCAGTGGTCATCGCCATTCTCCCCGCAACGCAGGCCGTTGCCCAGGGCGACACCACCACCCCGCCGACGATCGCGGCATCGACCACGAGCGGGCCGGCGATCCCGACCACGGCGATCATCGTCAGCACCTCATCGACGGCCTCGCCGAGCACCATTGCCGGATCCTCGGGTGCGTCCACCACCGTCGCCGGAACGGATGCGTCCCCCAGCACCGGCCTCGTCACCACGTTGCCGCCGCCCACCTCGACCACGCTCGTACCGACCAGGGTGCTGAAGCAGGGCATGAAGGGCAGCGACGTCGAAGCCATGGAGCGCAAACTCGACCTGCTCCGCTACGACGTCGGAACAGTCGACCAGAAGTTCGATTGGCAGACCTGGCAGGGTCTGATCGC
>JAYTFI010000135.1:0-8191 GCA_043734485.1 Acidimicrobiales bacterium
CGTCCCCCGGCGCGCTCAACAGCACCCACACGATGGCCGGCGCAGCGACGACCACGATGGTCACGGCACCGAGCAGCACTACGGCGACGAGGCTGACGATCGCGTTCACCCCGTCGTGCGAGCGTTCGTCGTCACGTCGGAACAGCCCGACGAAGATGGGGACGAGGACGGCCGAGAGCACGCCGCCGGCGACGAGCTCGTAGATCATGTTCGGCGTGTTGTTGGCCGCCGTGTACGTGTCGGCCAACGCGGTGACGCCGAAGCCGAGCAGCGCGATGGTGCGGATCGCCCCGGTGACGCGCGAGAGCAGAGTGCCGCTGGCCATGACGGCCGCCGAGCGGCCGAATCCGTCGTCGTTGCGGATTCGGGCGAGGTTCGGCCCGGCTGCGCTCATGGGCAGCCGCTCATGGGCAGCCGTTCATGGGCGACCACGCACGCGCGACGGATGGTTTCCGACCGCCTTTTTGCGCCGTGCGCGAATGATCGACCGCGTCCACCACATGGCCAGAAACGTGAGCGCGCCGATCGTCAGGACCTGGCCGAGCGCGCCGACGAGCGTCGAACGTAGGGTGTAACGGTCGCCGCTCAGCTCATAACCGTCGGAAGCCCGCATGCGCACAAGAAGCGAGAACGATCCTGGGCCGCGGGTCTCGACCACGATCCTCGGCTGTTCCACTCGGCCCGGCACGTCCACGACTCTTCGCAGGAACCGGACCGGCACCTGTGAGCCTGACGACTGTTCGTCTCGCAGCACCACGTTGTCGCTCGACACTTCGAGCGTGACCCGGACCGGGCGTCCGGTGTCGTTGCGGATGACGATCGGGACGTTCTGCTTGCGCGCCGTGAGCGTCAGCCGTTCGGGAATCGCGAGGCGCACCGCAGCAAGACGACGCTGGGCGTCGCCGGCCGTGGACCGCAGGTAACCGGCGCGCTGATCGATTGTCAGGTCGGCGGCGAAGGCCCGGGCCAAGTTCTCCGACAGCTCCTCGTCCGAGGGCTCCGGGGTGATGAAGAGGCTTCGATAGCCATTGATCTGACTGCGGGCCCGCTGCGCCTGAAGGACGAGTGAATCGCTCATCGCTGCGACCGACTGCGGCCGGGCGATTCGCACGACCGGGTCACCCCCACTCGTGATTCGGAGCGGGAGATCAAAGAGACTGGAGACCGTGCGGGCCTCGAAGGTCGGCACGTCCGCCCCGACCCCGGCGAGCAGGAGGTCGAGCACGGTCTGCGAACTTTTGTCCGGAAGGAGCACGGCGACGCCAGCCGAACGGTTCGGCGCGTCGAAGTGCAAAACGGCGAGGTCGGCCAGCAGATGTTGCGCGCGGAGCACGTCGTCGGTCGCTGCGGGACGAGTGGAGAGCGACTCCGTCAAATGGGCATGCAGCGCCGGGTCGAGGACGATGAGCGGCACCGCTGCGGTCGCGGTTCCGTCGGGCGCGCCTGGGTCGGGATCGAGAACCTCAGGGCGTCCGGGGGCGAGCCGGGGGGTTCTGTCCGCAAGTGCGTCGTCGGAGGCCAGGATCTTCTGCGAGCCGAGGACTTGCAGCGGTACCCGTCCCGGGACTCCGTCGATCAGCATGCTCACGCCCGGCGTGGGGGTAGCGGCGATCACCCGTTGCAGGATCTGCGCACCGAGGGTGAGCTGATCCTTCAGCTCGGTCTGCAATGCGGGAATGTCCATGTCCGCGGCGCGCCAGCGCACGTAGGGCGACGCAATGATCTCGCGTCCCGACACGGTGGCTCTGATCTGGTCGAGGAGCCCCTGCACGCGCCCCTTGTCGAGGGCCTCGATCGTCTCGGGCGTCGGGAGCAGCGTCGCGGGCACGAGCGGATGGTTCTGGAGTGCCTCGATGCGGCCCACGAATGCGTCGGTTGGAGGGATGTCCAACGTCCCGTCCGCCGTTCTCGAAGGCGCGAGGTGCAGTGGGACTATCAGGGCCACCAGCAGTCGGTTTGCGTTGGGTGTCGGGGCATAGATGAGGTGGGTGGTGAACTCGTCGTAGGTCCGCTCGCCGCCCCGCTCACGGAGCTCGACCTGCACCGGGTACACGCCGTCGGCCCCGAGGCGTACGCACTGCGGACAGGTGCTGGAGAGCTCGCCGATCGGGATCGACATTTGGAGCGTCACCGGCGTGGCATCCGTCGTGCGCACCAGTGGGACGGGTGCGGCCTGGCCGAGCACCGAGCCCAGGTTCTGGTTCTTGATCGTCTGCTGGAACCCGCTGCGGGTTTTGACGCGTTGGTGCACGGTCACCACGACCTCGGCCGTGGTCCCGGCTTCGACCGAGTCCAGGCCGGTGACGGTCACTTCGAGGCTGAACTGACCGTCCCCGACCAGGGTCTCGCTCTGGCGGGAGAGGGCGATCGTCGGCTGGGCTGGGACTCCTGGAGGGGAGTGTGCGACGGTCGTCCGGGTCGTTGGGGTCGTCACCTGCGCGGTGGCGGCCGGCATTGCGAGATGGAGGCCGACGACGGGCGCGGCTGCAACGAGGACGAGGATCGACTGGATGCGTCGGCGCCGGGGTCGGGTCATGCCGAAGGAGCCGGGGTTCGGTACTCCATCGTATACAGCCGACTGGTCGACTCGGCGAACCCCATGCGGTGGTACAGCTCGAGCGCCGGTTCGTTGCCGACCTGTGTGTTGACCACCAACCGCTGCACTCCACGTCGGCGGCACCAACGGATCGCATCGATCACCAACGCCGATCCGATGCCGCAGCGGTGGTTCGAAGGATCGACGGCGAGCCGCTGAAGGTACCCTCGGCGGCCCGCCCGTCCGGTGAGTGCATAGCCGACGACCCTCCGATCGGGACCGTCCTGCGGGCGGGTGTCCCGGGCCCTATCCACCCGTCGGCGATCAGCCACGCGGAGCCGAGCGACGGGGGTCGCCGAACGGGCGTTGGCGAGGCCATGCGGCGTCATCGTCCAGCCCGGTGCGAACGCGGCCTCGTCCACCCGGAGCGCGTCGGCGATGTCGTGAGCGGTCCCTCGGCGCAGGCGCACCGACGATGCTTCATGTCTGGCCCGGTCGCCATGTCCGGCGGCGGCGAGGTCGTGGGTGAGCAGGTGGAGCTCGGAAGTAGTGACGAACCCTGCGTCGGCGAAGCTCCGGGCCTCCAACGGTGTGACTGCCGGCGAGGAGACGGTCAGGGCCACCCCACCGGCCATCTGCCAGGCGGTCTCGACGGCGGCCCGTAGGAACGCGCCGGAAAGTGGCACGCGACCGGCCTCGGGCATCAGCGTTGCGGAGGCGCTTGCGCTGGTCTCAATGGTCGTACCGGTGCCGGTCCCGGCCGTGATCCCGGTCATGACCTCGATGCGCACGCCTTCGCCCCCGCGTCGGAGGCGACGGGTCTGGACGGCCGGAGCCGACGCCCGCGCGCCGAGATCGGACGTTCCACGCATGGCGGCAGGATACCGATGGGCCGAGCCCGGACCGCTCGGTAGCCTCTGCCGGTGCCCGACGACGCCTTCTTGCCGCTCTTCGCGGAGACGCGTGCGCTGGCCGATCGCTTCACCGCGGCGGGCAAACGGCTGTATCTCGTCGGTGGGATCGTGCGGGACACGCTGCTCGGCCGCATCCGGGCCGAGCTGGACATCGACCTCACGACCGACGCGACCCCGGACGAGATCGAGACCATTGTGCGGTCCGCCAGCCCCTCGGCTGTCTGGACCCAGGGCAAGCGTTTCGGCACGATCGGTGCACACTTCCGGGCGGCATCCGGTGACGGTGTCCGGGCCTACGAGATCACCACGCACCGGGCCGACTCCTACGCAACGGGCTCGCGGAAGCCGGAGGTGCGGTTCGCCACTGTGGTGGTAGAAGACCTGGCCCGACGCGACTTCTCGATCAACGCCATGGCCGTCGCGGTCACGCTCGGCTCGCGGGAGTCGGGCGGGGTCGGCGACCTGATAGATCCCTTCGGGGGAGCGCGGGACCTTGCCGACAAGCGCCTGCGCACGCCGTTGTCGGCGGAGGTGAGTTTCAGCGACGACCCGCTGCGGATGCTTCGGGCCGCACGCTTCATCGCCGGCTTCGGGCTGAGTGCGGTGCCCGAGATCACGGACGCCGTCGCATCCATGCGCGGTCGGCTGTCGATCGTGTCGGCCGAGCGCATCCGCGACGAACTCGACAAGCTGCTGATCGTCGATGATCCGTCACCCGGGCTGTGGTTCCTGGTCGGGACCGGCCTCGCCGGCGAATTTCTGCCCGAACTCCCCGCCCTCGCACTGGAGCAGGATCCGCTCCACCGCCACAAGGACGTGCTCCGGCACACGATCGCGGTGGTGGCCAAGACCCGCCCCGAGCGCGTGCTGCGCCTCGCCGCCCTCATGCACGACATCGCGAAACCCAGGACGCGCAAGGTCGGCCCGGACGGCGTGTCGTTCCATCTGCACGATGTCATAGGTGCACATATGACCCGCGATCGTATGCGCGCATTGAAATACTCGAACGAGGACATCGATGACGTGTCGACGCTCGTCGCGCTCCATCTCCGCGTGCACACCTACGCAATGGGCTGGAGCGACGCCGCCGTGCGGCGCTACGTCAGGGACTCGGGGCCGCTCCTTCCCCTGCTGAACGAGTTGACGCGGTGCGACACGACCACCCGCGACGAACGGTATGCGCACGAACTTTCGCAGCAGATGGACGAACTCGAATCGCGCATTACGGCGATGCGTGAACGGGAGGATCTCGGCTCGATCCAGCCCGACCTCGACGGCAACGAAATCATGGCCCACCTCGGTCTGGGGCCGGGTCGCGATGTCGGCGCGGCACTGGCCATGCTGCTCGACGCCCGTCTCGAGCACGGGCCACTGGGCAAGGTACACGCGACCGAAGTCCTCGATGCATGGTGGGCAACTCGGTCGTCGCACCAGGACGTGCGCTGAGATGCGGATGCTGGTCGTGTTCGCGCATCCCGTGCCGACGAGCTTCAACGGCGCGGTCCGTGACACCGCCGTCGCCGCGCTGGCCGCAGCCGGTCACACCGTCGACCAGATCGACCTGTACGCCGACGGTTTCGATCCGCGCATGTCGACCGACGAGCGGCTGGCCTACGAGACGCCGCAGCCGATCCTCGACCCGCGGATTGCTGCCTATGTCGAACGGGTACGGGCGGCCGAAGGGCTGGTGTTCGTCTATCCGACGTGGTGGTGGGGGCTGCCGGCCATCCTCAAGGGCTGGCTCGAACGCGTCCTCGTACCGGGTGTGGGTTTCGTCCTCGACCCGGCCACCAACAAGGTCCGCCCCGGCCTGGGTCATGTGCGTCATGTGGTCGGGATCTCCACATACGGATCGTCACGAAGCGCTATGCGGATCTTCAGCGACGCCGGCCGACGGACCATCCTGCGCAGTGTCCGGCTGCTCGCTCCACTGCGGGCGTGCCGCTCGTCCTGGCTCGCCCTCTATGCCATGGACCGCATCGGCGACGACGAGCGCCGAGCCTTCCTGGCCCGCGTGGAGCACACGCTGAGGGCCATGTGACCGGCCGCCGCGTCCTCATCGTCTTCGCCCATCCCGTCGGTGAAAGCTTCGTCGGTGCCGCCTTTGCCCGCGCGCATGCGGTGCTCGCGGAGGCAGGCCATGCGGTCGACGCCATCGACCTCAACGCCGAGGGCTTCGACCCGGTCCTACGCGCGGCGGAGTGGGCGAACCACGACGGCCATGCCGGGATCGCGCCCGACGTCCGGGCGCACGTGGCGAAGCTGCAATGGGCCGACACGCTCGTGTTCGTCTACCCCACGTGGTTCGGCGCGCAGCCATCGATCCTCAAGGGGTGGTTCGACCGTGTGTGGGTGGAGGGGGTGGCCTACCGGCTGTCGGCCGACGGCGGACATCTACGGCCGAAGCTGCGCAACATCCGGCGCATTGTGGTGATCACGTCGCACGGCTCCGGGAAGCTCACGAACATGGTCACCGGCGAACCCGGCAAGCGTGTGATCCTGCGCGGGCTCCGCACCCTCTGCCATCCCCTCACCCGCACGAGCTGGATCGCGTTCTACGGAAACGACACGGCGAAGCCGGCCGACCGCTCCGCCTTTCTCGACCGAGTTGCATCCTTGATGGCGAAGCTTTGATGCGGTGTCCCGTTTGCCCTGTGGCTCCGTCTACCCTCTGCGCCCAGTGCCATTCCGCCCTGATGCCATTCGTGGGGCGGCCGGGTCGGAGTCGGGCACGATCGACTACCGCCTGGCCCGCCGCCACCTAGTCGCCGAATTCCATCGGGGGCGGCTGTCGCGCCTTGACATCTGCGATGCGCACCCCGAGCTCATCCGGGCCGCGGAGAACGTCGGCGAACTCACCGACAAGGACTGCCCGATCTGCGGGGAACGCCAGCTCATCCACGTGTCCTACGTGTTCGGCAGCCGACTCCCGGCGCACGGTCGATGCATCTCGACCAAGACCGAGCTCACCCGCTTCTCCAGGCAGCAGGGTGACTACGCCTGTTACGTCGTCGAGGTCTGTCCGTCCTGCCGCTGGAACCATCTGGCGCGGATGTTCCGCCTCGGCCGCGCCCGTGCCAGCTGAGGCCGGCCGCGCGCGGCGGTCCCGGCGATGGTTCCGACGTCTGCTTCTCGTTGCCGTGCTGGCCGGTATCGGGCTGGTCGGAGTTGCGTTCCTGTACGTCGCGTCGGTGCCGATGCCGGCCGACCGCCTCCAGTTGCAGACCACCTTCATCTACGCGTCGGACGGTGAGCGGCTGGCTGCGCTGAACAACGGCGAGAACCGCGAGTCGGTCCGTCTCGCCGAGGTGCCGAAAGTCGTCATCGACGCCGTCCTGGCCGCCGAGGACCGCCGTTTCTACGAGCATGGCGGCGTCGACCCGATCGGGGTTGCTCGCGCCCTTTTCCAGGACATACGCCACTCCGGTCGGCGCCAGGGTGGCTCGACGATCACCCAGCAGTACGTGAAGAACGTCTATGTCGGACGGGAGGCGTCGCTTCGGCGCAAGGTGCGCGAGGCCGCAATCGCGGTGAAGCTCGAGCGCAAGCTGACGAAGGACGAGATCCTCGAGCGTTACCTGAACACGATCTACTTCGGCCGGGGGGCGTACGGCATCCAAGCCGCGGCCCGCGCCCACTTCGGCATCGACGTCGCCAAGGTCGACCTGGCCCAGGCCGCGTACCTCGCGGCACTGATACGTGGTCCCGAGACCACGGATGCGCGCAAGAACGAGGCCAAGGCCCGCTCCCGGCGCTCATCGGTGCTCACGGCCATGACCGAGACGGGAGCCATCACCGAAGCCCAGCGCGTCGTCGCCGATGCCAGCGCGCTCATCGGCCCGGGCGGGGTGATCGAACGGCACAGCGTGGGCACCGTCTACGACCACCCGGAGGCCGGTGCCGAGTACTTCGTCGACGCCGTTCGCCGCTCGCTGATCGAGCGCTACGGCGAGGACGCGGTGACGGGCCGTGGCCTGCGCGTCACCACGACGCTCGACCTGGCCGCGCAGACCCGGGCCTACAAGGCCGCGTTCACCACCACGCTGAACCGCAAGGGCGACCCCGATGCCGCCGTCGTGATGCTCGACCACGCAGGCCACGTGAGGGCCATGGTGGGCGGGCGTAGTTGGGCCACGTCGAAGGTCAACCTCGCCATGGGCCGTGACGGTGGCGGCGTCGGGCGGGCCGGCGGGTCGACGTTCAAACCCTTCGTCCTCGCTACGGCGGTCCGCGAGGGCTACACCGTCGAATCCGCGTTCCCGGCCCCGCCTTCGATCTCGATCGACGGAGCGGACGTCGGCGGCAAGGCGTGGAATGTTCGCAACTACGACGACAAGGCCTACGGGACCGTCAACCTCATCGACGCCACCCGCCAGTCGATCAACACCGTCTTCGCCCAACTCGTCACCGATAAAGCGATCGGACCGGGGCGGGTGGCGCGGACTGCGGCCGATCTGGGTGTCGAGTCGCCGCTCAACCCGGTGAGCGCGATAGCGCTCGGTACCGAGGACGTGTCTCCGCTCGAGATGGCCAACGCCTACCTCACCCTGGCCAACCGTGGCGTGCGCACCGAGCCGACGTTCGTGCAGTCCATCGTCGATGCGAACGCCAAGCGCGTGTCGGTGCCGCGCCCAGCACCCCAGCGGGCGCTGCCCAAGGGCGTGGCCGACATCGTCAACTCGGTGCTGCAGCGCGTCGTGCGTGACGGGACCGGGGTCGGTGCCCGGATCAGCGGTGTGCA
>JAYTFI010000136.1:0-3397 GCA_043734485.1 Acidimicrobiales bacterium
ACGATCGTCGAAGTCGTGACTCGGCCGTTGACGGCGGCAGAGAAGGCGACAGCCGGCCATGCCGATGACTGACGCATGGCCGTCTTCATCGCGTCAGCAAGAGCCCACTTGCCCGAAACCGCCAACGTCGGGCTGCTCTCACTGGCGGACACTCGTCAGCGATCGACACTCCTCACGGACAGGGCCGACCGCAGAGATCGAGAACGCACCGCTTCTGGTGATCGGGAGGCTAGCCCGCCGGCGGCGGCCCGTCATCGACCCGTTCGATCGGCGAACGGCGCCGGTCACGTCCCGTTCGCATCCACGGCACGACGACCAACGCGATTGCGCCCCACATCACCAGCACCATGGGGATCATGAAGAGCCAGCCCACCCCCAGCTGCCATCCAGTTCATCATTGTCGCGCCTTCCTGTTCTCGTTGATCGTCGTGAACGGCCGACGCGGCCAGTTGCCTCGGCGCGAGACGCATGAGGAGCGGTAGCGCTGATCATCAGGGCCACGCCCCGCTGCGGGGTTTTGCCACCCGGCATCGTCTAACTCTGGCACGCAGACCCGTCCCAGCCAGCGGCACCTCGATGCATGCCCGGGTTGTGCGCAGCGTCGAATCCCACGTCGCGTGCACATCTGGAAACGTGGTTTCCGAAGTTCTCGGCGCCCGATGCTGGCTTTGCGCTCGCCAGCCCCGCGGCCAACAGCGCTACGACTGCTATCGAGCGGGCAAACGTCTTGTGTATGAACCGACGTGGCATGAGCAACTCCTCGTGTTTGGATTGAGCCGCACGATACGCGGGCGGGAGCGCCCCTGATATCGGGGCGAACCACTGATCCGGGTGGTGGGAATCCGCCGTTTTTGGGGCGACACGGGCCAGAACCACAAGACCCGCCAAACCAGTCGCCTCGGCCGTGTCCGAGCAGTGGGCGAGATCGCACTCAACTGCGCGCCGACCCCGTGCGGCGTTGATACACCGAGACCGTGGCGACGGTGAACGCGACTAGCCAGCCGAGGCCCAGCACCAGGTAGCGAACCTCGTCGAATCGGCCGGTGAAGGCACCGTCGATCATCACCCGCGACGCGCCGCGGGCGGGCAGAAACGCACCCCAGGCGGGCGGCCCGGCGGGGACCATGACGTTCTGGCCGAGGCCGACATCGATGAAGGCCAGCAACAGGATCAGGTAGAGGCCACCGAGACGGCCCGTGAGCGGCCCCACCAGCACGCCGACCATCGCGTAAGTGAGCGCGATGAGCAGGTTGGCACCCGCGAACACCACCCACTGGCGAGGTGCATACGCGGCCCCCGACACGGCCACGCCGACGGTGGTGGCGAGCCCGGTCGCGGCGCCGATGACGGCGAGCCGGCCGGCCAGCACCTCACGGGGCCGGAAGCCGGCGAGTACCAGTCGCCGGTCACCGGCCGCTGAGCCGGTGACGATGAACAGACCGGTAAGGCCGGCCAGGAACGCCGAGGCGACCGGCACCATGGTGGCCGCGTGCATGCGTCGCTGCGACATGAATGCGGTGAAGTGACGCGCGCCCTCGACGAGCGAGATCGGGCCGGGCTCATCCACGGTCACAATGATGGCCATGCCGATGAACAATGCGGGGACGGCCAGCAGCAGCACCCAAAGGACTCGGTTGCGGCGGTACTCGCGCATCCCCGCCCGGAGCACCGCAGCGACCCGAACCGAAACCGGAGCCACCCGAACCTCGACCGGAACCCGACCTCGCACCGCTGGTGTCGGCGCCAGGGAGGCCGCCGGCTGAGTAGCTGCGGGCTTCGTGGGTGCCGACTGCGAGGAGGTCACACGAGCCTTGCTTGTCGGCACGGCCGAACCGGGCGCCACGCGCACCCCTGCAGCCGGCGCGGGCGCGGGTCGGGTGGTGGCGACCAGGCGGGCCACGGCCAGGATCGACAGGCCCACCGCCCACAGCACCGACCAGCCCACATCGCCCACGGGGCCGGCGTGTCCGCTGGCCTGCGAGGTCAGAACCAGCGTGGGGAAGTGCAGCGGGAACAGCCGCGTCATCGGCGACGACCCGGACGTCAGCGCAGGTCCGAGGAACACATCGAACACCCAGACGAGGCTGATTAACAGAGAGCCGTTCATCTCCGACTTCACGACCGTCCCCACGAGCACGCCGAAGGAGAGGTAGATGACCGCGACCACCAGCGTTGCCGAGACCGCCCGAACGGGGTCGCTGATACCCACCCGTGCGGCCAGTGCCACGAGGCCTCCGGCCGCCGCCATCAGGGCGAGGGCCAACGACGCTCCCAGGCGGCCGGCAACGACGGGAGCGGTCCGATGAGCAGCGGCGGCCAGCCGGCGGTCGGCCGACCGGGCGCCCGTGACCTGGAAGAACCCGGCCAGACCGGCGAGGGCGGCGGCCGCCCATCCGGACGTCGCGGCCTCGATCCGGCGGGGATCGCCGGCACCACCGCTCAGCTTGGAGAAGTCCGCCAGGGTTGGGCCCCACACGAACACCAGCACGACGGGCACCAGGACGAGCATCACGAGGTTGAGGGGTTTGCGGGCGTAGTCGAGCACGGCTCGCCGTCCGACCAGGACGGTCAGCGCGCTCATGACGACATGGTCCGGCCGTCACGCAACTCGACAAGCCGGTCGAAACGGGTCTGGTCGGTGATGAAATGGCTGATCACGAGCACGCTGCGCCCGGCAGCCCGCCGCTCGGCCGTGAGCTGCCAGAACCGGTGGTACGTGTCGAAGTCGAATCCGGCGTACGGCTCGTCGAGGAGCAGCACCTCGGGGTCGGCGAGCAGTGCCACTGCCAGATTGAGCTTGGACCGGGTGCCGCCGGACAGCTCCTCGACCCGCACCGACCGCCAGCGCTCGAATCCGAGCGTGTCGTAGAGACTGTCGGCGGCGGCGCTGACCGCTCCGTCGTCCATGCCGTAGGCGACGCCGAACAACTGGAGGTGCTCGTCACAGGTGAGACGGTCGTAGAGCACGGGCTCTTGGGGGCAGTACCCCATCCGGCCCGAGACGTGGATCTCGCCCGCGTCGGCCGTCAAGGCGCCGACCAGGATCTTCATGAGCGTGCTCTTGCCCGATCCGTTCTCGCCGACCAGGCCAACCACCTCGCCGGCGCCAACCACGAGGTCCGCGCCCCGGAGCACCTGCAGCTCTCGCCGACGGGGCCACATCCCCCGCCGATAGGACTTGGTGATTCCCTTCGCCTCCAACCCTGCGACCGGAACCGGTGCAACCGGGGTGACCGGCGCCCGGTGATCGGCCGTTGCCAACGCAGTGTTCTTGCCCATGGATGTCCTCGGCTCGCAGTACCCACTCAGCATCGCAATCGGCGCCGGCGGAGCCATCCGTAGCGAACCCGGAGCTGCCTGCGGCCGGCTACGGATTCGCCACGATCCCCCGTCGAAG
>JAYTFI010000137.1:0-2679 GCA_043734485.1 Acidimicrobiales bacterium
CGATGTCGTCGCCACCAACGACGACACCGAAATGGTCACCATCCAAACCGTGGCGGGCGCACCCACCATCGGGCACATCGACATCTTCCCCGAGACCCAGTTCATGCTCACCCACGAGACGTGGGACCAGATCTGGTACTGGCCCGACCGTGCCGGCGACCACTACCTCGACGTGTTCGAAAGGTTCGCCGACAGCCACGCAGTCGGTGACGTCGTCGCTGGCTACATCGTCGGCGACGGACTCAACGCTGCGGCGAGTCAGATGACCGTCCACATCGACCCGGCCACCGCGATGATGTTCAGGATCGAAGAAATCAACAAGCCCTGGGGACGAGTGCGAGTACATCCAGTCGCCGCCATCAGCACCGCCGGCGCATTGCTCACCTCGCCCCACGCCGAACCCGACACAACCTGGCTGCGAAGCGGTCCACCGGTCCCCCTGCGGCTCGAAATGCGCATGTACCGCTGGTGCCTGAGCTTCGGCGAATTCGTCCTCAACTTCGAAGACCTCCACACCGGACACCTCGCCACGAAGGCATCCACCAACTCCACCCGCTAAACGACGACGAACAGACCCGCTGGTGACCCGCCTGACTGCAGGTCACCGTGACGACTCCTGCGGTCGTGTCCGGTCCTGGCTAGGTCGGCGTGACCCGGCGCCACGTGATGTACGTCGTGACGTCGAACCCGTCGACCTGTGACGTCGGGGTGTTGAAGATCGCCAGCTCGCCGTCGAAGGTAACGTGGCGGAGCACCTCGGTGCCGATCAGGCGCGGGTCCGCGGCGCCGTGCGGCATCAGGATGAACGTGCGCCGGTCGTCATCGACCATATAGGTGCCAAACGTCGCCAGGAAGCTCGACTGATCGCCGCTGCGGTCGGGGTCCATCAACTGGACCGAGTAGCGGCCGGCCGAGTCGAACATGAACAATCCGATGGGGTGTTCGCCATACGGATGGGTGATCTCCCCGTCGGAGCGGCGCGACTCGAGCGCCACCAGTTCGAAGGTTCCCACCAGTTCATCCTGAAGCCCCACAGACGTAACCTCCGTTCGCCGGCGACGCCAGCGGCAACGGGGCCGATGATACTGGGACGTGGGCGGCGCGTGCTGGCCACCGCCGCACAGCCTCCGCCACTCCTTCATCACCGCCGCCCTCGACGCCGGCGTTCCCTTGCGTGACGTCCAAGAAGCAGCCAGCCACGCCGGTTCCCAGTCGTTCGACGTCGCTTCCCGGACAGCGATTACGAGCGCTCTCGAGTGTCGCGTCCTGCATCGACGACAGGACACCCGGTTCCCACTTGCCGACAACGGACCCGTCATCGCGGACGCTGACCTCAAGCAGGAGGGGCCAATGGCGAGCAGCTGGTCATGACCGCGAGCGCGAGCCGGAACACCGCCTCACGGTCCTGGTCGTCGCCCGTCTCGAGTTGATCAGGCGAGGCCAACCTCTTCTGGCTGCAATCGGATATCGCGAACGTCGGATCCGCGTCGGAACCAGTGGATACCGACGGCGAACGCACAGACCGGAACGCCGAGTACACCCATGACCGAGGAGCCGAGGAGGAACACGAACACTGCCGCTGCGAAGCCCAACCGTACAAGCCAACCGGGGAAAGGAACCGTTCGCGCCGCCAGCGTTGTTGCAAGGATGAACACGGCGGCCGTCCACATCGCCAACACCGCTTTAAGGAAGGCTAGGCCTGCAAGCGCCACCCCGAGGCCGCCGAGGACTGCGCCGATTCGGGCTGCTGTCCTTCGCGAAGTAGTCGGCAAAAGTCGCGTCGGGATCTCCGAAGCTGCCGAGCAATTCGCCAAGCGGAACAAAGCCCGCGATGTAGAGCACGGCGAACCCGATGGCGCTCCACGCACGGCAGCGGATCTCGCTACGCGCAGAATGTCGCTTGCTCGAATCGGTTGATGTCAGTGTTTACGTGCGTGGCCGCACTCGTCGCCGCCAGCGTACGGTCGCACGCCTCATCACTGGCCACGAGGTCTGTGACGACCAAAACTGACTGCACGGGGCCGTCGATCGCCGGGTGAGTCCCAGCGCTAACAGCACTGCGATTCAGGCCCGCATGGCGGCTCCCGCGAATCGCCGGAGTCGCGATCGTCGGCGAAGGTCGCGCGGGAAGTTGTGCGCCCCCGAGCTTGGTTGATTGACGCCGTCGGGGTGGTGTCGACTGTTTGCTCAGCGGGTGACCTCTACGACGCCACACGCGAAACGGTCGCCGGCGTTGCCAGTGTTGCGAGTTGCGCTGGTCGCGTCGATTGCGTTCGCCTTGTACTGCGCTGGTAGATCACCGAGCGGAACATTGGCGAAGTTGTCCGCTCCGGCGTGGAGGATCACGACGCGGTTGAACAGTTCCCCGTTTGGATGCGGTCGATCACGATCTCCGACGAACCGGTTCCCTCGCGGTTCACCCACACACTCGGGAGGTCGCCCGCATGGTTGGGATGGGCGTCCGCGGCGTCGCGCTCTCCGAGTGCGCGGTTGGCAAGTCGGTTACGAGGGCATCGTCGATGCCGTGTTTCTGGCCGCGATGTCGGTCGATCAGAACGAGGAACGGTGGCGCGAGATCATCGACGCTCGGGGTGAACGGATTCGGGTGGCGACCGTCGGCACCTGTCGGCGGCCCGCGCGCGGCGCGTGCGGCAGCTCGTTCCTAGCGACGGCTAGAGC
>JAYTFI010000138.1:0-9759 GCA_043734485.1 Acidimicrobiales bacterium
GGGCACCAATTCCTGGCGGCCATCGCCGAGCGGGCGAGCGCCTGGCTGACGATGCACCCGTCCGGTGCCGACGGCGAGATCGCGGTGGCCGACACCGCATACGCGCTGCGGCAGCTCGGTTCCTACGCTCGCACACGGCTTCCCGGGAAGGTCATCGGCGTGACCGGCTCGTCCGGCAAGACCTCCACCAAGGACCTCCTGGCCGCGGTGCTCGCCGCACACGGCCCCTCTGCCGCGAGCGAGAAGAGCTTCAACAACGAGCTGGGTGTCCCGCTGACACTCGTCAATGCGCCGGACGACGCGTTCGCCGCGGTGATCGAGATGGGTGCGCGCGGCGTCGGGCACATTGCCACGCTGTGCGGGATTGCGCGACCTACCGTGGGGGTCGTGACAAACATCGGCACCGCGCATCGCGAGCTCTTCAAAAGCGCGCATAGCACCGCGGTGGCGAAAGGCGAGCTGCTGGAGTCCCTTCCGACTGACGGCACGGCAGTCCTGAATCGGGACGACGCAATGTTCGATCTGCTCCGCGGTCTGACCGGGGTCCGCGTGCTGTCGTTCTCCGCGGAGGGTCTCGGAGCAGCGGATCTCCGCGCCGACGCGATCGTGGTCGACGCCGACCTCCGGGCCCGCTTCCGCATGCACACCCCTTGGGGTGATGCCGAAGTGCGGCTCGGCGCCCGCGGCCGCCACCAGGTCGCCAATGCGCTGGCTGCCGCCGGTGCTGCGCTGAGCATCGGGTGCTCGCTTGATGAGGTCGCCCAGGGTCTGGCCACGACCGTGCTCTCAGGGATGCGCATGGAGCTGGTGACGCTGCGGTCCGGTGCTCGCATCCTGAACGACGCCTACAACGCCAACCCTGGATCGATGGCCGCTGCACTTGACGCGCTGGGTGCCATCCCCGCCAAGCGGCGTATCGCCGTCCTCGGCACGATGGCGGAGCTCGGCGAGGACGCCGATGCGCTCCACCGAGCGGTAGGGGAGCGAGTACGTGCTTCCGGTATCGATGCCGCATTTGCCGTCGATGCCCCGTCGTACGGCCTCGACCTCGTCGGCGGCGTGGAGGGCGCGGTCGCCGCGCTGCGCTCGTTCGGCGCGCCCCGCGACGGCGACGTCATCCTTGTGAAGGGCAGTCGCGTCGCCGGCCTCGAGCGACTTGTCGCGGCCCTGTCGGATCCTGCGGACGGCCGCAGTTGATCTCGCTGCTGTTCGCCGGGATCATCAGCTTCCTGGTCTCGCTGCTCGGCATGCCGTTCCTGATCCGGGCCCTCGCGGCCCGTGGCATCGGGCAGCCGATCCGCAAGGACGGACCGCAGGCCCACATGAAGAAGTCGGGCACGCCCACAATGGGCGGGATCATGATCGTGATCGCCGGGGTCGCCGGCTATGTGCTCCCGCACCTGTTCTCCGACGCCGTGCCCTTCAGTCGTGGCGGGCTGCTCGTCGTGTTCGCGTTCGTAGGCGGCGCTGCCGTCGGGCTGGCCGACGACTGGATCAAGGTCACCCGCAGGCGCAGCCTGGGCCTGAACAAGCGAGCCAAGATCGCCGGTCAGTTCGGGGTTGCGCTGGTGTTCGCCGTCCTCGCCGTCAACTGGGCCAACGTGCGCACAGTCGTCGGGTTCACGCGGTATGCGAACCCCGGATGGCGCATTCCCGCAATGCTGTGGGTGCTGTTCGCGATGTTCGTCGTCATCGGCTTCTCCAACGCCGTGAACATGACCGACGGGCTCGACGGCCTGGCCGCAGGAAGCTCCGTGTACGCCTTCTCCGCATACGTGGTGATGGCCTTCTGGATGTTCCGCCACAACGCCGACTACCGGGTCCCGCAGGCACTCGATGTCGCCGTCGTCGCGGCCGCGATGGTCGGCGCGTGCGCCGGGTTCCTCTGGTGGAACGCAGCACCTGCCCGGATCTTCATGGGCGACGTCGGCGCATTGGCCATCGGTTCCGCGTTCGGCGCGATCGCGATGGTGACCTACACGCCGCTACTGCTACCGATCATCGGCGGTCTCTTCGTGCTGGAGACCGTCTCGGTGATCATCCAGGTGTTCACGTTCCGGGTGCTCGGGGGCCGCCGTTGGTTCCGCATGGCGCCGTTCCATCATCACTTCGAGCTTGGCGGCTGGCCGGAGACGACGGTGCTCATCCGGTTCTGGATCATCGCCATGATCCTCGTTGCCGTCGGCCTCGGGATCTTCTATGCCGACTTCATCGCGCTCGGTGGGATCGACTGAGCTGATGGCGACGGGCCCCGCCTCCACTTCGTTTCGGCACCCGCCGCTGCGCCTCTCTGGGGTTCGGGGCTTCGCTCGTCGCGGGCTCCTCGCTCTCGCATTCACCCACGGCGTTGAGCTGATGGCGACGGGCCCCGCCTCCACTTCGTTTCGGCACCCGCCGCTGCGACGTTCCCCCGCCTCCACTTTTTCGAAAGGCATTCGCTGATGGCTTTGGCACTTCCCGACTCGGGGCTCCGACGACGTTCCAGACGTCCTTCCGGTTCGACCACGAAGGACAAGACGGTCAACGGTCGTATGGGTGCATGGACCGCGCCGGCCCTCGGTTTGCTCGGCATCGTGATCCTGCTCACCGTCGTCGGCTTGGTGTTCGTCGCGTCGGCCTCGTCGGTGACGTCGCTGCACAAGTACGGGAACAGCTGGTACTACTTCCGTCGGCAGGTGCGCTGGGCCGTGTTCGGGTCGATCGCAATGGTCTTCACGACCTATTTCTCCTACCGGCGCTGGCAGCGCTTCGCCCTGCCCATGTTGGTGCTTTCCGTGCTCGGCACCCTGGCCACGTTCTCCCCATTCGGCATCACCAAGAACGGATCGAGCCGCTGGATCGGGCCGTCGTCGTTCGCCATCCAGCCCTCGGAGATCCTCAAGTTCTCCGTTGCCGTCGGCCTTGCCGCCCTGTTCACGTTCCGCGCCGATGCCGTCGACGACTTCCGCACCTCGGTCAAGCCCGCGCTGATCCTGCTCGTGGTCACCGTCGGGCCGGTGCTGGTCCAGCCCGACATGGGCACGGCCATGATCCTGCTGCTCACCGCCGCGTCGCTGTTCGCGGTCTCGGGAATGTCCTTGCAACGCCTCGGTTCGCTCGCCGCGATCGGCACCGCCCTCGCGCTTCTGTACGCGTGGATCGAGCCGTACCGTCGTGACCGTCTGCTCGCATTCCTCCATCCGACCCAGGACGTCATGGGTATCGGCTACCACGTGTTCCAGTCGAAGCTCGGCTTCTCCGGCGGCCGACTCTTCGGTGTCGGTGTCGGCGCCAGCCGAGCGAAGTGGGGCTTTCTCCCGAACTCGTTCACCGACTTCATCTTCGCCATCATCGGCGAGGAGCTCGGCCTCATCGGCGCCGCGCTCGTCCTCGCGCTGTTCCTCTCGATCGCCGTCCTCGGCCTCATCGCTTCCGGCCGGGCCGAAGACCGCTTCGGCATGCTGCTGGCCACCGGCATCACCACATGGATCGTTGCGCAGGCAATCATCAACATGGGCGCCGTGATCGGGACGATGCCCGTCACCGGCGTGCCGCTGCCGTTCATCTCGGCCGGTGGGTCCTCTTTCGTGGTGGTGATGGGTGCCGTTGGTGTGCTCATCAACATCGCGCGCCAAGGCTCACGGCCCGAGCGCCGCTCGGCAACGACGTAGGCCGGGTCGGAATCGTGGGTGTCACAGGTCGTGTCGCGGTCAAGCCGTGGGTCGTGATCGCCGGTGGCGGCACGGCCGGACACGTGCTGCCCGCCCTGGCCGTCGCCGCCGCGCTCGTCGAAGAAGGTGTGCCGGCCGGTGCGATCGAGTTCGTCGGGAGCAAGCGCGGCATCGAGGCGCGGCTCGTTCCCCAGGCCGGCTTCGGAGTGACTTTGCTCGCCGGACGGGGTATCCAGCGCAGGCTGACGACCGACAACATCGGGGCCACGGCGGGGCTGATCGGCGGAACCGTCCGGGCGTTCGTGCGCCTCGTCCGTCACCGCCCTGCAGTGCTGCTCTCGGTCGGCGGCTACGCCGCAGTTCCCTGCGCGCTGAGCGCCGTCGTACTCCGCATCCCGCTCGTGCTGGCCGAATCGAATGGCCGGGCCGGCGCGGCCAACCGGCTCGTCGGGCACTTTGCGAAGGCATCCGCCGTCGCGTTCGAGGGGACCGGGCTGCCAAGGGCGGTGCTGACCGGGAACCCGGTCCGGCCTGAGATCCTCGCCCTCTGCGGTCAGGACCGCGAGGCCGTGCGGGCAACGGCGCGAGAGGCGCTCGGCGTTCCCGACGGCATGGCTTTCGTTGCCGTTTTCGGCGGATCGCTCGGTGCGAAGCGGATCAACGACGCGGTGTTCGCGCTGTGCCGCCAATGGGCCGACCGACCGATCGTCGTCCACCACGTGGTCGGTGAGCGGGCCACGGCTGAGGCGACGGCATGGAAGCGGACGTGGGAGGACGAGCGGCCCGACCGCCGGATGGACTACCGCCTCGTGAGCTACGAGGACCGTATGGACCTCGTCTATGCGGCCGCGGATGTCGCGGTCTGCCGGGCCGGCGGGACGACGGTCGCCGACCTGACGATCATCGGGCTGACGGCAATCCTCGTCCCGCTTCCGATCGCTGCGGAGGACCACCAGACCGCGAATGCCCGAGGGTTGAGCGACGACGGTGCCGCGGTTCTCGTGCCCGACGACGAGCTCGACGCAACCCGCCTCGCCGCCGAACTCGGGGCGTTGCTGGCAGCCCCGGAACGACGTGTGGCGATGGAAGCGGCCCAGCGTCGCCACGGCTGCCCCGACGCCGCGAAGTCGATCGTCGAACTGCTGCGCCGGTTCGCCCGTCGGCCGATGCCGGACAGGAGCGCGAAGTGATGGTGCCCGACCTCTCCGTTCCGCGTCACGTCCACATCGTGGCCATCGGCGGCGCGGCGATGAGCGCGGTGGCCCACATTCTCGCGGTGTCCGGTCATCGCGTCACCGGAAGCGATCTGGCAGACTCGCCGATCCTCGATCGTCTGCGCGCAGATGGTTGTGCGATCTGGGTCGGCCACGATGCGGACCACATCACCGGTGCCGACCTTGTTGCCATCTCGACGGCGGTGAGGCCCGGCAATGCTGAGCTCGATGCCGCCGTCGCCGCAGGCATCCCGGTCGCCACCCGGCCCGACATGATGGACGCCCTCGGCCGCATGCGCCGCACCGTCGCCGTCTCCGGCACCCACGGCAAGACCACAACGAGTGCGATGACCGCGCTGGTGCTCGTCGATGCCGGCTGGGACCCGTCGTTCCTCGTCGGCGGTCAGATCACGCAGCTCGGCACCGGGGTGCGTTGGCGGCCGACGGAGTGGTTCGCGGTCGAGGCCGATGAGAGCGACAGCTCGTTCCTGCGCTTCGGTGCCGAAGCCGTGATCGTCACCAACATCGAGCCCGACCACCTCGACTTCCACGGCAGCATGGCCAGCCTCGAGGCGGCCTTCGACCAGTTCGTCGAACAGGCCAGCGGTCCGCGGGTGGTGTGTGCCGACGACGAAGGCGTGGCTGCGCTGATCGATCGCGTCCGCGTGCCCGTGACGACCTACGGATTCCACGCCGATGCCAACTACCGCATCACCGACCATCTCGACGACCGGCTGGGCTCGGCGTTCACGGTCGTCAACGCCGCTGGCTTGTCGGTCCGCGTGCGGTTACAGGTCCCTGGCGTGCACAACGTCCGCAATGCGACTGCGGTTCTGGCCATGGCCATCGAACTGCACATCGACCCCGACACGGCCGTTGCGTCACTGGCCGGCTTCGCCGGGACCGGCCGGCGCTTCGAGCAGCGAGGGAGCGCGAACGGTGTCACGTTCGTCGATGACTACGCGCACCTGCCGAGTGAGGTCGCGGCCAACGTTCGAGCCGCAGCGAACGCCGGCTGGAAGCGGGTGGTGGCCGTCTTCCAGCCGCACCGCTACACGCGTGTCCGCGATGTCGGTGCCGACTTCGCGACGCAGTTCGACGGGGCCGACGTCGTCGTGATCACCGGCCTCTACCCGGCCGGACAGGTGCCGATCCCCGGGATCACCGGTCGGACCGTTTTTGACGCCGTGCGTGCGGCCCGTCCCGGCTTGGACCTGCGCTACGCAGAGACGCGCCCCGAATTGGTGGCCATGCTGCGCGAGCTCCTGCAGGACGGCGACCTGTGCCTGACCATGAACGCGGGCGATCTCACGACCCTGCCCGACGAGATGCTGGCCAGTAGCTGGGCGCTCAACGGCCACCGCCGGGAGGCGTCCGATGTCGCTGAGCCGTGATGCGCGGGCCCTGGACGCACTCGCTGTCGCGCTCGGTGAGTCGGCCGAACGCGATGTCGTGCTGCGTGCGTTCACGACGTTCCGCATCGGTGGTCCCGCCGACGTGCTCGTCCGCGCACATACGGTTGCCGACCTTGCGCGGATCCGCGCCGCGATCGACGGCTGGGGAGCGGGAGCGCTGGAAGTGCTCGTCGTGGGCCAGGGCTCGAACCTCCTCATCGGCGACGACGGGTTCCGGGGGCTCGTCGTGGTCCTGACCGGCGAGTTCGAGACGATCACCATCGGGGCCACGGCGGGGGGCTCCGACACGCAAACTGACACGCAAACTGACACGCAAACCGACACAGAAAACCACACAGAAACTGGCACCGGCACCGTGACCGCCGGAGGCGCCGTGAAGCTGCCCGTGCTGGCCCGCCAGACCGTGGCCGCCGGCCTTCGCGGGCTGGAATGGATGGTCGGTGTGCCCGGCTCCGTCGGTGGTGCGGTGCGCATGAACGCCGGCGGGCACGGTTCCGATGTCGCCAGCGGACTCCGCTCGGCCTCGCTGTTCGCGCTCCAAGGCGGGCCTTCGGGTCTTCGCGTCGTCGCATCCGAAGCGCTGGCATTGCGCTATCGGAGCTCGTCGGTGGCATCGACGGACGTTGTGGTTGACGCCACGTTCGCCCTGGAGCCGGGAGACCGGCTTGCGGGCGAGCGGGAGCTGAGCGAGATCGTCCGGTGGCGGCGCGCGCACCAGCCCGGCGGGGCCAACTGCGGGTCGGTGTTCACGAACCCACCCGATGATTCGGCCGGTCGGCTGATCGATGCCGCCGGCCTCAAAGGCCTTCGGGTCGGCACCGCTGAGGTCTCCCACAAGCATGCGAACTTCATCCAGGCCGACGAGGGTGCGTCCGCCGCTGACGTCTGGAACCTCATCGTCGAAGTCCGCCGCCGGGTGCACGATGCCTTCGGGGTCGTCCTCCACCCCGAGGTCCGCACGGCCGGTCTTGTGGCCGGACTCGATCCGCTCGCCGCAGAAACGACATTCCCGTCGACCGTACCCGATGCCATCCCAGCAACCTTCGACTTTCCTCCCCGAGGAGCGAGCACATGACCCTGACCGAAGCGCCAACCCGTCCGACCCGCGTAGAGAGGGAGGACGTCGGCCGTTTCCAGCCGCCGGTCGTCCCCCGAACACCACGCCCGGCATCGCCCCCGGATCGCAACAGACCAGGTTCCATCGGTGCTGTGGCCGTTGCCGTCCGCACCGTGCCTGCAGCCGCGCCCGAGGAGGTCCTCGATCCTCGGATCGCGGCCCGCCGTGCCGACGCCGAGGACGAAGCCGATCGGCTTCGGCTGCGCCCGATCCTTGCCGTCCTCGGCGTACTTGTCGCCGCCGTGGTCGTGCTCGCCGTCCTCTGGTCGCCCCTGTTCAGCGTGCACCGGATCACCCTTCAAGGCGTGACCGACGATCAACGAGGCGCGATCCTTGCCGCCGCGAACATCCAGGACGGCAGTCCGCTGGTCACCGTCGATGTGGCTGCTGCGCGGGCCCGAGTTGCTGCGCTGCCGATGGTCGACGGCGTCCGGGTCGCCCGGGTCTGGCCCCGGTCCGTGGTGATCACGGTCGCGTTGCGGACGGCGCTGGCCAGCATCCATGTCCCGGGCTCCGGCGGACTGGCCGTCGTCGACGTGCGGGGGACCGTCATCGCGACCTCCCTCTCCGAGGACCCGTCGTTCGATCCGAAGACCGCCGCACTTCCGGTCGTCGAATCTGAACTGACCCAGTCACCTGCCTCCGGCGCCCGAATCGGTGCCCGCGACCGCGGCGCCGTGCGCGCCCTTGCGGCGTTGGATTCGGACCTGCGTTCCCGGGTCCGAGAAGTGCGACTCGATGGACGGGTGGTGCGTATGCATCTCATCGGGGAGGGTCGTTTCGCCGACGTCATTGTGGTGTTCGGTCAGCCAAATGACCTCCGAGCGAAGGCTCTGGCGCTGCGTTCCGTATTTTCGCACGGCGAGATCGGCGGAAATTCGATCACCGCGGTCGACGTCAGTGTCCCCGATGCGCCGATCCTGACAGAGCGCCAGTAGCGCATCGGGCGGGCGCGCTCGTCAGCCCGCCGGACCGTCGTCACGGTTCGGCTGCGCTGTGAGCAGCGCTAACGGCAACCGGACGCCGCCGCCCGGCCGCCGTGGACAACTCTTGGCAACGCTCGACCTCGACGAGAGGTTGAGTGTTCGGTCCAACCTTCTTGTCAAGGGTTGGGCGCTTGCGGTCGAGAAAAGCCACGGGATGCCGCGCCGTGTGCCGTCACCCCCGATAACCTGCGCCTCGGCATCGGTGCGCCTTGCCTCATCACTCGCGGCCTGGCCGCATCTCCCTTGGAGGTCGAATTCCCGTGGTCCCACCGCAGAACTACCTGGCAGTGATCAAAGTCGTCGGCGCCGGCGGTGGTGGAGTCAACGCCGTCAACCGGATGATCGAAGCGGGTCTGAAGGGCGTCGAGTTCATCGGCGTGAACACGGATGCGCAGGCGTTGCTCATGAGTGACGCTGACGTGAAGCTTGACATCGGCCGCGAGCTGACCCGAGGTCTCGGCGCCGGGTCCGATCCGGATGTCGGTCGACGCGCCGCGGAAGAGCACCACGACGAGATCCACGAGGCGATCAAGGGCGCCGACATGGTCTTCATCACGGCCGGCGAGGGCGGTGGCACCGGCACCGGCGCAGCTCCGGTCATCGCCGAGATAGCGAAGTCGCAAGGCGCGCTCACCATCGGGGTCGTCACCCGCCCCTTCGGCTTCGAGGGCCGCCGCCGTTCGGTGCAGGCCGAGAACGGCATCCAGGCGCTCAAGGACAAGGTCGACACGCTGATCGTGATCCCCAACGACCGCCTCCTCAGCGTCGCCAGCGACAAGACGACGATGCTCAACGCCTTCAAGATGGCCGACGAGGTCCTCCTGCAGGGTGTGCAGGGCATCACCGACCTCATCACCGTCCCCGGCCTGATCAACACCGACTTCGCCGACGTGAAGATGATCCTGCACGACGCCGGTTCGGCCCTCATGGGCATCGGTTACGGCTCCGGCAACGGCCGTGCCGCCACCGCCGCCCGCCAAGCCATCAGCTCGCCACTCCTCGAAGCCTCCATCGAGGGTGCGCGCGGCATCCTCTTCAACATCTCTGGCGGCAGCGACACGGGCCTGTTCGAGGTGAACGAGGCGGCCGAGATCATCCGGGGCGTCGCCCATCCCGATGCGAACATCATCTTCGGAGCCGTCATCGACGACGGCATGGCCGACGAGATCCGCGTCACCGTGATCGCCGCCGGTTTCGACCGCTGGGATGACAAGCGGGAGAAGGCCGAGGCGGCCAAGAACACGATCACGGGTACCGCGCCGAAGCTCACCGCAGTCTCGAACAAGGCTGACGACGTCTTCTCGACCCCGGACGACGACCTCGGCTTCGGCGACGACGACGAGTTCGACGTCCCGTCGTTCCTCAAGTAGCGGACGC
>JAYTFI010000139.1:0-3539 GCA_043734485.1 Acidimicrobiales bacterium
GTGCAGGCCGGCCATCCCGAGCGCACCGTCATCATCAGCCGCGTGCAGAGCTACCACGGCGTCACCTACGGCGGCCTCGCCGCCACCGGGCTCCCGCTCAACCAGGCCGGCTTCGGCACCATGCTCGGCGACGTCGTCCAAGTGCCGCAGCACGACCTCGATGCGATGGGCGCGGCCTGCGCGCAGCATGCCGGCAAGGTCGCAGCAATCATCAGCGAGCCGGTGCAGGGCGCGGGTGGCGTGCATCCGCCGAAGCCTGGCTACCTCGAAGGGCTCCGCGCGCTGGCCGACCAGCACGGCGCCTACCTGATCTTCGACGAGGTCATTTGCGGCTTCGGCCGCCTTGGCACCTGGTGGGGCGCGCAGTTCTACGACGTCATGCCCGACCTTGTCACGTTCGCCAAGGGCGTCACGTCGGGCTACCTGCCGCTGGGCGGGGTGCTCGTCGGCCCGGCCGTACGGGCGCCGCTCGAGGCCGACACGACGTTCATGCTGCGTCACGGCTACACGTACTCGGGCCATCCGAGCGCGTGCGCCGCGGGAATCGCCAACCTGAACGTCATGAAGCACGACGGCCTTGTCGAACGGGCCAAGCACGTCGGCGCGCGCCTGTCGACTGGGCTAGACGCGCTGGCCAAGAAGGGCAAGGTCGTCGAAGTTCGCGGTGAGGGGGCGGTCTGGGCCGTCGGCCTCCCGGAAGGCATGAACCCCGCCGCTGTGCGGGGCACCATGCTGCAGCACGGGGCGATCGGACGGCCCATCCCGCCGTCCACCATCGCCTTCTGTCCGCCGCTCGTCATCGAGGATGCAGACATCGATCTGCTGGTGGACGCTCTCGAGAAGGGCATTGATGCGCATGCTTAGATTCAGACCGAACACTCCGTACACATATCAATGGTCGGCTGGCCATGAAGGTGTCGCGAGCGACGTGGAGATTCGCATGTGGGCGGCCTGGCTCGAGGGTCTCTCCTGTCCGTCAACCAAGAAGGATTTATGCGTGTCCTGCTCATAGGAAGCGGCGGAGTCGGCGGAGCAATCGCCGCGATTACCGCCCGAAGAACCTTCGTAGAACTTCTCGTCGTCGCCGATGTCGACCCGCTCCGTGCTGAGGGGGTCGCGGCCGGGGCCGCCGAGGGAGGCTTGCACTGCATCGCCGAGCATCTCGACGCCTCGGATGCCGCCGCCATTGAGGCTCTTGCCCGCCGGCACCGCATCGACGCCATCGTCAATGCCTGCGATCCCCGCTTCAACCCGCCGATCTTCGAGGCTGCATTCCGAGCGGGCTGCACCTATCTCGACATGGCCATGAACCTGTCGGAGCCGCACCCGCTGCGACCGTACGAGCTCACCGGGAAGCTGCTTGGGGCCGATCAGCTCGCAGTGGACGACGCCTGGAGGGCCAGGGATCAGCTCGCCCTCGTCGGCATGGGTGTCGAGCCCGGCCTGTCCGACGTGTTCGCCCGCCACGCCGCCGATCACCTGTTCCGCAGTATCGAGGAGATCGGTGTCCGCGACGGCGGCAACCTCGTCGTCGACGGCTACGCGTTCGCCCCGACGTTCTCGATCTGGACGACCATCGAGGAGTGCCTCAACCCGCCGATCATCTACGAGCGCGAGCGCGGCTTCTTCACGACCGCACCGTTCAGCGAGCCGGAGGTGTTCGACTTCCCCGACGGCATCGGGCCGATCGAATGCGTCAACGTCGAGCACGAGGAGGTGCTGCTGATCCCGCGGCACGTCGATGTCGGTCGGGTCACGTTCAAGTACGGGCTCGGCCAGGAGTTCATCGACGTCCTCAAGGCGATCCACCTGATCGGCCTCGACACGACGCGCAAGATCCGCGTCGGCGATCAGCTCGTGTCACCCCGTGATGTCGTGGCAGCTGCACTGCCAGATCCTGCGAAGCTCGGTGATCGCATGCAAGGCAAGACCTGCGCTGGCACCTGGGTCAAGGGCACCGGTCTGCACGACGAGGCGAAGGAGCTGTACCTCTACCACGTCGTCGACAACGCTGACTCTATGCGCGACTACGGCTGCCAGGCCGTCGTATGGCAGACAGCGATCAACCCGGTCATCGCGCTCGAGCTGCTGGCTCGCGGCGTCTGGAAGGGTAGTGGCGTACTCGGACCGGAGGCGTTCGACTCGATGCCGTTCCTCGAACTTCTGGCCGTCTACGGAGCACCGCATCGGGTGCGGGAGATATCTGTCACTCCCAAGCAACTAGCTGCGGCCGCGGCCGCGTAGCGCTCAGCCCTGGTCGCGCAGGTAGCGCTCGAGTTCGGCCGCCAGGGCATCGCCCGTGGGCAGGTTGCCGTCGGAGTCGCGGAAGGCGTCGCGGGGATCGGCGTCATCATCTTCGTCGTCGTCATCGAGCGATTCGCCGGAGTCGTGGCTGACCTCCAGGCGCTGCACGTAGGCCGCCATGTCCTCGTCGGCCTCCACGACCTCGGTGACCTGGCGCTCGTACTGCGCAGTCGAGATCTGCAGATCGAGCGTCTCCACCTGGACGTCGAGCAAGACCCCGGCCCGCTCGATCAATGCCAGCGCGGCCTTGGGGCTCGGTGTGCCGGGTAGGTAGTGGGGCACGGTGGCCCACAGCGAGCACGAACGGATGCCCGCGGCCGAGAGGGCGTCGTGGAGGATGCCGACGATGCCGGTCGGCCCTTCGTAACGCGAGCGTTCCAGGCCGAGTCGGTCGATCATCTCCTGGTCGGTACCGGTGCCGGTGATGCGCACCGGACGGCTGTGCGGCACGTCAGCGAGCAAGGCACCGAGCGTGACGACCATCTCGGCCCCGCACGCCTGCGCGACGGCGATGATATGGGTACAGAACGCCCGCCACCGCAGCTGTGGCTCGTTGCCGGCGAGCAGGATCACGTCACGACCGGTCGTACCCATTCGGGCGGCTGAGAACTCATTCGTCGGCCACACGATCTGACGGATGCCGCCCTCGGCCAGGCGGACCTCCGGCCGAGTGGCTGAGAAATCGAAGAACTCCTCCGGATCGATCGAGGCAAAGGGTTGGGCCGTCCACTCCTCGGCCAGGTGGGCGACAGCGACGGTGGCCGCCTCGCCCGCATCGTTCCAACCCTCGAACGCAGCGACCATCACCGGTCGGCGCAACGTCGGCCGACGGACCCAGCGCAGCTCGTCCGGCACCATGCCGGGAACGCTAGTGCGTTCGTTGCGGATGCAGATTGGCCCTCAGCGGGCGGATCGATGTCGAGACCGACGAGACCAGATACCGCGCCCCCGAGCCGGACGGGGCCGGACGGGGCCGACGCGCGCGAACTTGGATGGTGACGCGCGCGAGAAGACGAATTTGGCGCGATCCGAGCGGCTTATCGCCGAATTCGCGCGCGCGGCCCCCCGAGTTCGCGCGCGCACACGTCGCCCTACTTCTTGCCCTGGTTGGCTACCGCCTCGATGGCTGCTGCGGCCGCGGCGGGGTCGAGATAGCGGGAGGAGACGGGCTTGAGGTCGTGGTCGAGCTCGTAGCGCAGCGGGACGCCGGTCGGAATGTTGAGCGTGACGACCTG
>JAYTFI010000140.1:0-4831 GCA_043734485.1 Acidimicrobiales bacterium
CGGAGGACTACGACCGCTGGGCGCGTGACTTCGGCTGCGAGGGATGGGCGTGGTGTGACGTCGAGCCGACGTTCCTCGCACTGCGACGCCAGCTCCGACCGCAGCCGCCGGACCAGTGGCAGGGCGCCGATCGCGCCCTCGCGCTCGCAGCCCGGTCGCTCGGCCACCCGTTGCTGGCCACTGGCAGCATGTGGCGCTCGGACGGCGTGGGGCCGGCACTGCTCACGCTGGCCACCGATCCCTTGGACGGTGCGACCGTGCGCGGTTCCGCCGACGTGGCCTACCTCGCCGGTGCCAGGTCCCGCCCGAATCTCAGCATCCGCGCCGACTCCGTCGTCCGCAGACTGCTGCTCGATGGACGAAGGATCGTCGGCGTCCGCCTGGACGACGGAACTGAGATCACGGCCACGCACGTGAGCATCTGCGCGGGCGCGATCCTGTCGCCAGCGCTGCTGCTGCGGTCCGGTATCGAACGCGAAGGGATCGGCAGCAACCTCTGCGACCATCCTGCGGTCGGCGTCACCCTGAGGCTGCGCGCTGAAGCCGACATGGCGCGTCCCTCAACGGCTGCGCTCCTGCAGACGAACGACGTACAGGTGCTGCCCCTCAGCGGCCTCGGACTCGGCAACGAGGAGCGCTGTCTCGGCGCGTTCATGGCGGGTGTTCTGCGCTCGTACGGGCGCGGCCGAATTGCTCTGCGCGCAGACGACGCCGACGGCGCGCCCGTCGTTGAGTTCGAGCTGCTCGATGATGCCCGCGATCGCGCCGCGTTGCGCCGCGCCACCCGGCTCCTTGTCGAGCTCGCCGGCAGCCCTGCGATGGCCGTCGATGTCGCGTCGACGGCCATCGACGATCGAGGCACACCCCTGGCCGCGCTGGCTGATGCCGACGATGATTCGGTCGATGCGTGGGTGCGCGAGAACCTCGCCGACTATCTGCACGCGGCCGGAACCTGCCGAATGGGAGATCCCTCTGACCCCGCCGCAGTTGTCGGCACTGACTGCACGGTGATCGGGTACGACGGCCTGTCGGTCATCGACGCGTCGGTGTTTCCCGACCTGCCGCAGGCCAACCCGCATCTGCCGACGATGATGGTGGCAATGCGGGCAGCGACGCGGATGCGGGCCCGCGCAGCCGAAACCTGAGCCGGATCAGAGCCCGGACGCGTCGAGGCGTAGTAGTCCTGATTGGGCCGTTGCGAGCGCCTGAAGCCTGTTCGTGCCGATTGGATCGTCCTTCACATAGCGATCGAGGAAATCGACCATCGCCGCGACGACCGCGGTGCCGACCTCGGGTTTGCTCGCCGACGACCCGGCGAGGCCGAACGAATGGTTGCCGTTGCGGATCGTCAGAAGTGCCTTCGGCGACGGTGCCGTCGAGAACGTGGCGACACTCCCGAGCGCGTAGGGAACGGTCCCGTCGGCGTCGCCATGGATGAGCAACATCGGGATCATCGGATTGGTGAAGTACCGGGTGCCAGAGAAGATATTGAGGATCGAGGAGATCGGGATGGCCGCCCGAAGTCGCTTGTCATAGCCCGCACCGAACGCATAGTCGAGCGTCGTGACGCCGCCCAGGGAGTGACCGGCTGCGGCCAGGCGTGATCCGTCGACCATGCCACTGAGAGGATTGCCCGGCTGTACTCCGAGCGCGATCACCCCGTCCATGGCGAAGCGCATGTCGCCGGCCTGCTGCGGCTCATCGTTGATGGTCGCACCGTTCGGGGTTCCGCTGTTGCTCAGCGGGAACGTCGGCGCAACCACGATGTACCCGGCGCTTGCGATCGGTGTGAGGAGAGACACGTAACGCTTCGGGTTGGCGCCCAGCCCGTGACCGAAGACAAGGACGGGAAACGTCAGGCCGGTCGCAGCACCCGTCGGGTACAGCACTGCTGTGAGGATGGAGCGCGAACTCGTCCGCGGCGCCCCGGCACCATTTGCTGCTGTCGGCCGACCCGTGTCGACAAACGTCTGATCGAACTGCGCCACCGCGTAGGTGCCGATCGTGGCCACGCCGACCGCGGACGGGCTCGCGGCCTTCGGCGCAAGCGTCGTGGTCGGTCCGCCGGTTGTGATGTTCTGTGCGATCGCACCGGCGTCCAACGCCTTCCGGGTTGCGGTGGTGGTGGCGCGCACAACCTTGCGCGCCGATGCTGTCGCCGGCCGCCCGAAGGCGACAATGCCAGCGGACGGAGCGCTGAGCAGCACGGCGAGGCCAAAGATGCCCAGCCTCCAAGGTCGTTGCAGACGCATGGAGCGAGCGTCGCAGGCCGACATGAGCAACCGGTGAGGCCCCATCAGCGACCTGGGTTCGGCAGTGCCATCCCGAACCCGTCGGGATACCCCACCTCCCACAGATACAGCCCGGCGGCCGGCGCGAGGGGCGACCCGGTCGACCGGTCCTTCGCGCGGAGCATGTCCATCACCTCGCTTGCGGTGCGCTTTCCCATGCCGACCTCGATCATCAGCCCCACGATGGATCGCACCATCTGCTGGCAGAACGACGACGCCTCGATCTCGAAGCGCAGCAGCCCGTCACCCCGCGCGATCCATTTCGACTCGGTAAGCGAACGGATCATCGACGCAGTCGGCTCGCCCTTCGGCACTCGGCAGAATGAGCTGAAGTCGTGCGTGCCGAGCAGCGGGTCGCAGGCGAGCGTCATCACGTTGAGGTCGAGCGGCGCGGCGACGTGCCACGCGAGGCCCACGCGGAACGGATCGAGCTCGGGCCGATTCACGACCTCGTAGCGATAGCGGCGATGCGTCGCCGAATAGCGGGCGTGGAAACCCTCGGGTGCCACTTCCACGATCCGTACCACGACCTCGGGAGACAGCATCTGGTTCAGCGACCGCTTGAACTTCACCAGGTCGAGCCTCTTGCGGAGCACGACGTCGAGGTGCAGCACCTGCCCCCACCCATGGACGCCGGTATCGGTCCGCCCGGCCACGACGAGCGTCGGCCGTGTCTCCAGCTGCAGCACGGTGGTCACCGCGGCGAGCAGTACCCCGCCGACCGTCCGGTGGCGGGCCTGGAGTGCGATGCCGTGGAACCCGCCGCCGTGGTACGCCACGAGAAGCCGCAGTCGGGTCGAGGCGGTGGGCCGATCGGCCGCCGTCGGTTCGAGGGCGAACAGCGTCTCCACGGGCGAGGAGGCTACCGGCGCCACCCGCCGAGTCCGCCGACGTCACGCACGCCGCGCCTCAGACCCCCGCTGCCTCGGCGACCGCTTCGACGTGGGTGACCGGAATCGAGGTACGTCGCTTGAGACGGCAAGGCAGGTCCATCTTCAGCCAACGCGAGAGGCCGGCCGGGAAGGTGGAGATGACGATCTCGTCGAAGCGCCCGTCGGTGAGGGCGTCGTCGGTGGCCGTGATTGGATCACTACGGGTGATCCATCCGCTTGCCTCACCCCCGTTGGCGGCGAGGAACGCCAGGAGGGCGTCAAGGCGCTGCTGGGCGTATTGCAGTTCCTCGACCTCTTCGGCCTCACTCAGCGGCAGGCTGTAGATGATGCCGCCCACCGGGTCAGTGGCGAGCGTGGCCAGCGCAGCGTTGACGAGCTGCGGCACCGGCACCATGACGACGAACTCGGCCGGGCCGCGGCCGGCGCGTTCGACGAGCGCAGCCCGAAGCGTGTCGCTGTCCGTGGTGCGGTTCGCGATGACGAGGTACCGGGAGCTCGTCGTCGCGGTGGCGTCTGGAGAAGTGGGGGGCATGGCATTGTCTCCTTCGTGCGTGCGGATTTGGAAGGTTCGGTGGTGGTCGTGGCCACCGGCAACGGTGAGGCAATGGACTGGCGAGAGGCAATCCTGTCGCGAAATTGGGACGCGTGCCGACTGAGCCCGCGCGCAGTTGCCCAGAGGGATCCCCGCGAAGCTCAAGGGCCGGAGCCGAGGGGACCAACACGACCGAGCTGGCACGCCGGGGCGTGGAACGCCTTCAGGCTTCGATGGACGTTGCGGCCATCGAAGTCCCTCACCCCTCGCGCACCTCGACCCGATATGCAGGAGTGCCCGTATCAGCAGTTGGCAAGAGCATCAAGGGCGTCGCAGATCTGCCGTCGTCCGCCGACGCCGAGCTGGCCAAGGCGTGTCGTGAGCACTGACTTGGGGACGGCAGCGAGGTTGTCGAACGTGGCCGCGCTGTCGTGGTCGATACCCTCCTCGGGCCCGATGCGTATACAGGTCGGGATGTCTCGGATGGTGCTGGTCAGTGGTGCCACGACAACGTTATTAAGGACCGGGATGGCCTCGTCGCGTGACACAATGAGCACGGGGCGGCGCTTCTGGTTCGGCGTTTCCATCAGCCAGATCTCGGCCTGAGCTACCACGGCTCCGCCTCGGTCATCGCGATTGCGCTCGCCATCGCAAGTTCGTCGTCCTCGGGCGTTTGGGGCTGTTCCCGATACGACTCTGCGATGGAGGCGCCAACCCGTGCGCGGTTGACCGAGTCAGCGAGGTGGTGAACGCCTCGGCGGATCACGGCCGACCGGCTTTCTGCGATGCCGTTGTCCACGAGCTTGTCGATCATCACCAATTCTTCGTCGGTGAACCGTGTCGGCACAGGTGTCGTCATACCGATGAGTATACGAGTTGTAGAACACTGCCGGAAGTGGTCGAGTTGGCGGGGTAGGGAACTGATCGGCGTCTGGTGGGGTAATAGGGGTGTGCGTTGGCCATCGATCATCCTCGTTGCTGCGGTGCTGCTGTCGGGAGTGGCTGCGGATCCTGGCGGTGCTTCGCCGGCGGCAGAGGTGGTGTCTGTGGACGGGGCTCACGGGGTATGGCGGGTCCGCCGTGTTGGCGCCTCGACTCGTGTCGATCGTGTGCTG
>JAYTFI010000141.1:0-3053 GCA_043734485.1 Acidimicrobiales bacterium
GCATCGGCGGCGGAGTGTTCGTGCTCAGTACGGCATCGTCCCGCCGTCGACCGGGAACAGGCAGCCGGTCATGTTGCGGGCCGCGTCCGACGCCATCAGCACGGCGACAGCGGCAACCTCCTCGACCCTATTCGGTCGTTTGATACAGGACTCGGCAGTGAAGAGACCGATGAGTTCGTCATACCCACCGAGGCCCATCGCAATCGCCGAATCAGGCCCCGTGGTGCGCACGATGTCAGTCTCGATGATGCCGGGAAGGATCGCATTCACGGTGATGCCGAGGGTGCCCACCTCTTGCGCAGCCGCCTTCACGAGTCCGTTCACCGCATGTTTGGTGGCCACATATCCCGGAATGCCGGGCTTACCGAGCTTTCCTTCGACCGATGAAGTAACGATTATACGCCCGTACTGCCGAGGAATCATGTGCTGCAATGCCCGGCGCATTCCCCAGAAGACGTGATTGAGGTTCCAGTCGACTTCGAGCTGCCACTCCTCGTCACTCATCTGTGCGACTGGTGCGGTCATGGCGACACCACCCGAGTTCAGGCAGCAGACATCGAGCTGGCCGTAGTGGGCAATAGTAAAATCGATCAGCCCTTCAACGGCGGATTGCTTAGAAACGTCGCCGCCATAGAACGCAACATTGTCGCCGCCACCCATCTCGGCAACAGCTGCCGCGCCTTTGACCTCGTCGCGCCCGTTCACAACGACGCGTGCACCTTCGGCGAGGAACGCCTCGGCCATGGCCCGCCCGATGCTCCGGGTGCCACCGGTGATGCAGGCGACCTTGCCGGTCAGTGTTCCTGTCCTGTCCATGCTCTCTCCTTGGATGGTCATCAAATGCACTAGTACGGCGACGTGCCGCCGTCGATGGATATGAGCGATCCGGTGATCCCGGCGCCGGCCTTCGATGCCAGCAGCAGCGCTACCGCCGATACATCCTCGACCGAGTTGAGACGCTTGACGGCCGACTCCTGGGCGAACATGTCGAGCAGTCCCTGATAGGTGAGGCCCATGGCCTCGGCCGCGCCCGGACCGTCGGACTTCACGACATCGGTTTCGATGACCCCCGGACAGAGCGCGTTCACCGTGATGCCGAGCGTGCCAACCTCCTTGGCCACCGACTTGACCAGTCCGTTGATGGCGTGCTTCGACGCCACATAGCTGGAGACAGCCGGTTTCCCGACCTTGCCCTGCAGCGAGGAGATGGCCATGATCCGCCCCGATTGCTGCGGGATCATCACGTTGAGGGCCTTGCGCATCGTCCAAAAGGTGTGCCAGAAGTTCCACAGGAGGGCGTCCTGCATGGCCTCATCGGTCATCGCTGCCACCGGTGCATAGTTGGACCCTCCTCCCGCGTTGCAGACGAGGATGTCGAGGCGGCCGTAGCGCTCGACCGCAGTGTCGACCAGGGCCTCGCAGTCCTCGCGTCGTTTGACGTCGCCGGCGACGAAGTGGACGGCATCGCCCGCGTCCATACCTGCCGAGTTGGCTATCGCCATCAACGCTTCGACCGCCTCGGTCCCTTTTTCTGCACTGCGGCCGTTGATCACGACACTGGCCCCTTCGGCCACGAACGCCTCGGCGATGGCACGCCCGATACCTCGCGTCCCACCAGTGATGCAGGCCACCTGGCCACTCAACGAACCCATCGGCGTTCCCCCTCGAACGTTGCGGCGCCGGACACATTCGGCCCGGCTGGCGGGATACTAACCCGACGATTAGTTTCCGTGCCGGGACGCTCGCCGACATGGCCGGTCACCGGAAGGGCTTTGGGCGTGGACGCACACATCGGAAAATTGCTGGCCCTCGACGGACGCACAGCATTGGTGACCGGCGGCGCCACTGGGATCGGCGAGGGGATCGCACGGATGCTGGCGTCCGCCGGAGCCAGCGTGATGATCGGCGACATCGACATTGCCGGGGCCGAGCGAGTTGCGGCCGAGATCGGAGGTCGGGCGGTCCGGCTCGACGTCACCGATGCCGCCCAGGCAGCGGAGGTCATCGGCTCGGTCGCCGCCGACGCAGGCGATGGCCGCGGGCTCGACATCCTCGTCAACAACGCCGGTACCTATCGCGAAGCAGGGAGCATCCTCGACCAGAGCCACGAGTCGTGGCACCGCTCCATCGACGTCAACCTGGTCAGCGTCTTCAATTGCTCCAAGCCGGCAGCAGCGGCCATGGTGGCGCGGGGCGCGGGTGGCTCGATCGTGAACATCGCCTCGGTCGACGGCGCCCTTCCCTGCCTGGGCACCGGGTACGACACCGCAAAGGCGGGTGTGGTGCACTTCAGCCGCAGCCTCGCCGTCGACCTGGCGCCGCATTCCATCCGGGTGAACGCGGTCTCGCCGGGCAACATCCCCGTCGCCACGCTCGCGAAGATCCACAGTGGTGAACTGCCGCCGCTATGGCCGGTGAACTCGTCGGTGACCGGGCTGATGGGACCGATGATGCGCCAGCGCTCGAAGAACATCCCGCTCGGGCGCGCCGGCACGCCGGACGACATCGCCCATGCCGTGCTGTTCCTCTGCTCGGCTGCGGCGGAGTACATCACCGGTCAGAACCTGACGGTCGACGGCGGGTGGACGCTCGTATGAGTGCGTACGACACGCATCCCGACTCGTCGAACTCGATCCCGGCCGACGACCGCCAGGCCGTCATCGACCTCACCATCGCCTACACCTGGGCCATCGACGCCCACAACTGGGACGCATTGCGCGGCATCTTCCTCCCCGACGCCACCGCACTGCTCGTCGATGAGCGGGTGGGCATCGACTCGATCATCGAGCGCATCAGCACGGCCCTGAGCCCGCTCGATGACAGCCAGCACCTCATCGGCAACCATCAGGTCCGCCTCAACGGTGACACGGCCACCTGTCGCTGCTACCTCCAGGCGCAACACGTGAGGCGAGCGGCCGAGGGCGGACCGAACTTCATCGTGGCCGGCCGGTACGAGGACGAGATGGTGCGCACGACAGAAGGCTGGCGGATCCGCCGGCGCGTGCTGGTGGTCACGTGGACCGATGGCAACCCGTTTGTGGTGCGGCCCGCAC
>JAYTFI010000142.1:0-8683 GCA_043734485.1 Acidimicrobiales bacterium
GCCGGTGACCATCGATTCGTCGACATCGCTTGTACCTTCTTCGACGATACCGTCGACGGCGATCTTGGCTCCGGGGCGGACATGGAGTACGTCGCCGACCACGACTTCGGCGGTGGGTACCTCTACCGGTTCACCGTCACGGATCACCAACCAACGGGGGGTGCGAGATTGAGCAGTGTCCGTATCGCTTCGTTCGCACCGCCTCGGGCGCGCATCTCGAACCAGTGCCCCAGCAGGGCCCGGGCAGCCGCCAGCCCTCAGACCGACGAACGAGTCGCCGAGAGCGAGCATGGGCAGGGACCAAGTCATTGAGTACTCTCCGGTGCGTTGCGGGGTCCGCAATCACATCCTCGGCGCCGCGATCCAGGTGTCGCTTGGATCGCTTCAGCCCGCCAGTCCGATTCGTGTCAGCCATGGTTCTCTGCCTCTCCTCCGAGTCGAAGGGCCTCCAAATCGAAGGATCAAGTCTTTCACTTGCATCTTCAGAGGCAAAGACGTCGCAGAAATGGAACAAATTTGGCACCGATTCGAACAACTCTGCTGCCTCCCCCAAAGCAGCTCAACTCGTTTTCTGCCCGAGCATCCGGTTCCATGCTTCGACGGCGTGAGGCAACGTGGGGCGGACTTGGTGGCGGTAACCCTCGGTCGTGCGGGTATCGACGTGACCAGCGAGGTCGGCAACCTTGACGAGCTCATCGAGCTGCGACGACACCAGCGACACGAACGAGTGCCGCAGTTCGTAGGTGGTCCAGTCCGTCCCAAGCCCAGCCCGCTCACAGAGCGCCTTGAACGCTCGTCGCATGTTGGCCATCGTCATCGGCGTACCGTTGCGCGTTCCAAACACGAACCCTTCGGCTTCGTAGAGCCCGAGCATCTTCTGCTCGTCACGATGCCGGACCAGGGCCACCACCAACGTCGGGTGCAGGCCGATTCGACGCCGACCCCGCTCCGTCTTCGGTGCCGCCTGTCCCACGTAGACGTCGCCGATCGCCGCCGCCCGCTCGACCACGTTGATTGACGGCGACGCCGAATCGATGTCGACGAACGGCCAGCGCAGCCCGGCGAGCTCCCCCGGCCGCAGGCCGCACATGAGTCCGGTGAGCCACATCGCCGCCCGAGGGTCGGCCGGGATCGCTTCGGTCATGAGTCGCTCGGCCTGCTCGATCGAGAAGCTCTTGCGCGCCTTGACCGGCCGTCGGGCCGGCAGGAGGACGCGTTCGGCCGGATTCGTCTTGATCCGGCGGGTCCGTACGGCCATCTGGCATGCCTGGTTCAGGTAGCCCCACGTCCGATCGATCGTGCTCGTTGCGTAATCCCGGTCGGCCATGTCGCGGAAGAGCTGCTCCAGGCGCTCCGTCGTGGTGCGGTCGACGCGCTGGTCGCCGATCACCGGGCGGATACTGGCACCAAGAAGCTGGCGGGCGTTGGCCAACGTGTTCGGCGACTTCACCCGGGCATGTCGCGACGCCTTCGTCGGGGTCACGTTCGGGCAGCCAGCGGCGAACCACTCGTCGATGATCTCGTTGAACGTCGGCTGCCTGACATGGCGCGCTTCGGGCGCTTGAGTCTGCGCACGGTGGGCCACGAGATCATCGAGGTCACGCTGAGCGTCCGCCTTGTCGACCCGCTCGACCTTTTTGCGGGTGCCATCCGGGAAGCGCACCCACGCCATCCAACGCTTGGCGCCCTCGTTCCATCGCACCGTTGGTCGCTGTGCCATTCACCCTCCGACGTAGCTGTCTTCCGGAAGGCTACGTCCAGAGTGGCTACGTCGGCAAGATTTCCATCTCAGAACAACCGCCGCACCCGCTGTGACCAGGGCTTATATCGTGGAGACGAACGGGATCGAACCGTCGACCTCCTGCTTGCAAAGCAGGCGCTCTACCAATTGAGCTACGTCCCCGAGCGGGACCACAATCCTTCCACACCCGGACGCGCCGACAAGGCGCAGGGGATGACTCAGCGGCTCCCGCCCAGCGATCCCTCAAACCGGGCACACTTCACGCCCCGCCTTGCCAATTCGGCGAGGAACGCCACCGGCTCGACCAGTTCGGCCAGCCCGCCCGCACCTGACCTTGCGATAGTGCCTGCGCCAATCGCACCCACGGCCCCGGCCAGCACCGCGCCAGCACCGACGGAAGGTCGATCCATCGCACCAAAGACCACGACGTCGGCCATCGCGGACTTGCGGCCGCGCACCTCGACGCGAATGGCCCCGGCACCAGCCTCAGGGTGCGGAGGTCGCATCATCGGCAATCGCGACGTGAGCCGATCCCGTCGGGTCGCGGCGATTCGGGCAGTGATGCGACTCGCCTGGGTGAAGTAGCGGTGCAGGAGCATCGGGTCGCTGAGCGCAGCGCGATAGCAATCGGCTCCGGCGATCGGATCGGGGAACCAGCACAGTTCACGTCCTGAGCCGCCACGCTGCGACACCCACTCGCCATCCCGCCAGTCCCTGCCCTCGGAGCGGAGGGCCTCGTGGTGCTGACGGGCGCAGGCCGGCCCGGCCGTTCCCATCTTCGCCACATGGATCTCATCAACCGAATCGAACTCCGCGGCGGCGTGGCGGGCCAACAGACACGTAAGGCCGGGCGAGAACCCGGCGCCGACGACGACCGTACGATCGGCCCTGGCCGCTCGCTCGTGAAGGGCGAGCAGGTCCAAGCAGTCGTCCATGGCATCGCTCACCGACACCACATGGGCACCCAGCCCGAGCGCCTGCTCGGCTGCGTTGCGATGCCCGGCGGGCGTCGCAAGAACCACAACGTCGGGGCGCACCTGTGCCCATGTGCGTGTGCCGGCCGCCGAGATGATCGACCCAATGGAACGGACGACCGCCTCGACATGCTCCGTCCGCGGATCATCGACGACGATGGTGTCGACATCATTCACGGTGGACAACTGACGTGCGGCCCGGGCACCGACTGCGCCGCAACCGACGAGGAGCACTCGCAACGCGCTACCGGAGATCCGGGCCGGTTAACTCGCGCCAGCCACCGTTCTGCGGAGGAATGCCACCGGAGCCACGGAGGCGAATGGCCGCCGCAACAATGCCGGCTACGCCAAGGGATACGAAGAGACGCCGGATCGCATTCACGGTGGGGCTAGCTGGAATCGAACCAGCGACCTTCACATTATCAGTGTGACGCTCTAACCAACTGAGCTATAGCCCCGCGGAGGGGACGACTGTACACGACGAGTTTGGCCCCTCGTCCGCGTTTGGACCGCTACTCAGGCGAGCCCGGCACGCCGGCGGCTCCCTCAGAAACTGCTCCCTCAGAAACTGCTCCCTCTGCGACCACTGCATCGGCGTTCCCGAGAACCATGCCCACCGAGTCTGGGGACGCATCTTTCGCCCCTAGGCCTGCAGTCGGACTATTGACGGCGACCAGGGCACCCGACTTCGGGGCCGGGTGGCCGTTACGGGACTTCGCTCGGGGTTTGCCTGCCGTGGGCTCCGATGGCGGAAGCGAAGATTCCGTCGGCGCAGCTGATACGGCCGATGGAATCGCCTTGGTCTTGCGCACCCGAGCCTGACCCTCATGGCCGGCAACGATGGGACCCGACGCCATGAGCACAGCTGACGCTTCCGCCTTTGCCGCAGCTTCGGCGGCCTGCTCGCGTTTGCGGCGAACCCGGCGGCGCAGACGCTTACCGGCGACCGGGTCCACACTTCCTGAAGGCAGTGCGAGACGCTCGCCGCGCCCGTCGGCCGACACCGCTCGGCGCTCCGCCGGACTCAGCGGCGGACGCTCCTCGAGTACCGACACGACGACACCGCCGAACAGCCCACTCACCCCGTTGTAGAAGAACGCGAGCAGAACGGTGGCCAACGTGTTCAGCGCGACGAGCCCAAGACCGGCCATGGCGCCGGCCCGGAAGATGGCATCGCCGTGCAGACGGAAGTCCTGTTTCGAGACTTTGTCGGAGAAACCGAAATCGCTCAGGAAGGTCTCGAGCTTCGTGATCGTGCCGAGCTTGAAGGCCACGTTCCATAGCACGACCAGCACGGCGACGGTCAGTGCGTAGCAGAACAGGTGGAAGACCAATGCCAGCTTGGCCACCGACCACAGCTCGAAGCGACGTACGACACGACGCGCCTTGACCCCCCGTCGTACTCGTCGTGCCATCGATCGAGCAGCCTACGAGACGCGCTGAACCCGGCCCGAAACGATGTCACCGCGTCACGGCCCAGCCTCCATCTCGCCGGGGATCGTGGTGTCCTCAGGCACCGCGGTGTCGGCCACCGTCGAATCGGGTGGTGGGTCGAGCACCACGAGCCTCGGGGGTGGATCCTTCCGGAAGGCTCGGGCGGTCGCGACGGCATCGTCGACGCGCACCTCGACCTCCAACTCCGTCCCTTCGTCCGAGTACGACGTGATGGCCGCACCGTTCGCAACAGCCATCTGCTCGGCTGCATCACGGCCGTCGACCACTCCGGCCAGGGCCACCGCGTCGGCGGCCGCCTGCGCGCGTGCTCGGGCCGTTGCGGCAAGGCCGACGCGCACCACGCCCAGACTCAGCAAGGACAACAGGACGAGTGCGCCGGCGACCACAACCGTCACCGACCCTCGCCCACAGGCCCACCAACGCGCATCCGTACGACGCGACCGTATGACCATGACCGACCTCCCACGACGAAGGTGGCGCGCTCGGGCGCACACACCTACTGCTATCGACGGGGGAAGTCCGGCCTTACGAGATTGCGAAAAGTGTCAGCCGAATGTCGGCCGATGATCACTCCCCCTCGACTACTCCCAGCACTTTGGCAACCGAGGCAACGGTCTGTCCAGCATCGAGGTTCATCACGCGAATGCCGGTGGCCTCGCGGCCCTGGGAGGTGATCGAGCTGACGGCCTGACGGTTGGTGACCCCGCCGTCGGAGATGAGGATGATCTCGTCCTCCGGCTGCACCACGAACGCCGCCGCGACCACGCCCTTGCGGACCGGCAGCTTGATGGCGATGACGCCCTGCCCACCACGGCCCTGCTGGTTGAACTTGGCGGCGTTGACCCGCTTGCCGAACCCGAGGTCGGTAATGATCAGCATGTCTGTGGCGTCGGTGACGACGTCGCAGGCGACGACCTCGTCGGTGGTCTTCATCTTCATCCCGCGGACGCCGGCCGCGGCACGACCCATTGCCCGGACCTCCTCGCCGGTGAACCGGATGGCCTGGCCCATGCGGCTGACCATGAGGATGTCGTCGTTGTCGTTGACCTGGATGACGCGCACCAGTTCGTCGCCCTCACGCAGGTTGACGGCAATGATCCCCGCCCGCAGCGAACTGTCGTACTCGCTCATCAGCGTCTTCTTCACCTGTCCGAACTTCGTGCAGAAGAACAGGAATCGGTTGTCTTCATAGGTGCGCGTATCGATGACGGCCTGGATCTTCTCGTCGGCCGCGAGCGGCAGCAGGTTCACGATGGCCGTGCCCCGAGCCGTGCGGTCCTTCTCGGGTATCTCGTGCGCCTTCAGGCGGTAGACGCGTCCGCGGTTCGAGAAGAACAGAAGGTACGCATGCGCCGACGTGGTGATGATGTCGGTGACGTAGTCGTCGTCCTTCAGTTTGGCACCCTGGATGCCGCGGCCACCTCGGCCCTGCGTTCGGAACGTGTCCGAAGGCATGGCTTTGACGTAACCGATCTTCGACAGCGTGATGACGAGCTCGCGGTCCTCGATGAGGTCCTCGATGCTCATGTCGCCCGGATCCCAGGTGATGACGGAACGGCGAGGCGTGGCGAACTCACTGCGGATTTCGGCCAGCTCGGTCTTGATGACCGTGTTCAGCACGTTGCGGTCGGCCAGGATCGCCGTCAGCTCGGTGATGGTCTCGCGCAGCTTCTCCATCTCGGTGTCGAGCTCGATACGCGACAGGCGGGTGAGCTGGCCGAGGCGCATCTCGAGGATGTCCTCGGCCTGGAATTCGGAGAAAGAGAACGGCTCGGCCATGAGTCCCTCGCGGGCGGCTCCGCGATTCTCCGCGGCCCGGATGAGGGCGATGATCTGGTCGATGACGTTGAGCGCCTTGATGCGGCCCTCGACGATGTGGGCCCGGTCGTTCGCCTTCTTGAGGCGGTACTCGGACCTGCGGGTGATGACTTCGACCTGATGGTCGATGTAGTACCGGAGCGCCTGCAGCAGGTTGAGGGTGCGGGGCACACCGTCGACGAGGGCAACGAAGTTCACGCTGAAGGTGCTCTGCAGCGCGGTCTGCTTGAACAGGTTGTTGAGGACGACGTTCGAGTTAGCGTCGCGCTTGAGGTCGATGACGATGCGCGTCTTGCCTTTGGCCGACTCGTCGTTGGCGTTCGAGATGCCGGCCAGCTCGCCTGCGTCGACCAGCTCGCCGATGCGGTTCAAGATGCTGCTCGGGCTCGACTGGTACGGCAGTTCGGTAACGACGATCTGCGTCTTGCCGCCCTTGCCTTCCTCGATCTCGGCCACGGCCCGCATGCGAATGGAACCCTTGCCCGTGCGGTACGCATCCATGATGCCGGCCCGGCCGAGGATCAGTGCACCGGTGGGAAAGTCGGGGCCCTTCACGAACGACATCAGCTCGTCGACGGTGGCCTCGGGACGGTCGAGCAGATGCGCGACGGCATCGATGACCTCGCCGAGGTTGTGAGGCGGAATGTTCGTGGCCATGCCGACCGCAATGCCCTGGCTGCCGTTGACGAGCAGGTTCGGGAAGCGCGCCGGCAGGACCGTGGGCTCCTGGAACTCGCCCGAGTAGTTGTCGCTGAAGTCGACCGTGTCCTCGTTGAGCCCGGCCAGCATGTGCATGGCGATCGGGGCGAGGCGCGACTCGGTGTAACGGGCGGCGGCGGCCTGCGCGTCGGGGGAACCGAAGTTACCGTGCCCGTCGATGAGGGGCACCCGCAGGCTGTGGACCTGCGCCATGCGAACCAACGCGTCGTAGATGGCGCTGTCGCCGTGGGGGTGGTACTTGCCCATCACGTCGCCCGTGATGCGCGCGCTCTTGAGATGCGGCCGGTCAGGGCGGGCGTTCAGCTCGTCCATGCCGTAGAGGATGCGGCGGTGGACCGGCTTCAGGCCGTCACGTACATCCGGTAGGGCGCGCGAGACGATGACCGACATCGCGTAGTCGAGGAAGGATCGCTCCATCTCCTCCTGAATCTCGATGTCGATGTTGTTGCCGAATTCGAGGGGCGGTTCGATGTTGCTCATGGTGATCTCTCCGGCCGGCTCAGATGTCCAGGAAGCGGACGTCGTTGGCGTTGTGGACAATGAACTGCTTGCGGCTCTCGACGTTGTCGCCCATCAGCACGCTGATGCGCTCGTCGGCGATCGCAGCCTGCTCGACGGTGACCCGTAACAAGGTGCGCTTGGCGGCGTCCATGGTGGTGTCGCCGAGTTCCTCGGCGTCCATCTCGCCGAGCCCCTTCAACCGGTTGAACTCGTACTTCTTGTTCGGGTTCTGAGCCAGGAACTCGTTGCGGGCCGCGTCGTCCTTCAGGTACGACTTGTTCTTCCCGATCAGCACCGAATAGAGCGGCGGCTGGGCGATGTAGCAGTAGCCGGCCTCGACGAGGGGCTTCATCTGCCGGTAGAAGAACGTGAGCAGCAGCGTGCGAATGTGGGCGCCGTCGACGTCGGCATCGCACAGCGCAATGACCTTGTGGTAGCGGGCCTTCCCGGCATCGAACTCCTCGCCCACACCGCCGCCGATGGCGGTGATGAGGGCCTGGATCTCGGTGTTCTTCATCATCTTGTCGATCCGAGAACGCTCGACGTTGAGAATCTTGCCGCGGATGGGCAAGATGGCCTGGGTTCGCGGGTCGCGGGCATCGACGGCCGAACCGAGAGCCGAGTCACCCTCGACGATGAACAACTCGGACTCGGCGGGGTTGCGCCCGGAGCAGTCCTTCAGCTTGCCGGGCAGACCGCCCCCGAACGTGGCCGATTTGCGGGCGACGTCGCGCGCCTTGCGTGCCGCCACCCGGGCCTGCTGCGCGACCTTGGCCTTGTTGATGATCCGCTTGCCCTCGGCGGGGTTCTCCTCGAACCATTCGGCCAGCTTCTCGTTCGTGACCTTCTGGACGAGGGTCTTCATGATGGTGTTGCCGAGCTTGCCCTTGGTCTGCCCCTCGAACTGCGGGTCGCGCAGCTTCACGGAGACGATGGCGGTGAGACCCTCGCGAATGTCCTCGCCGAGGAGGTTCTCCTCCTTCTCCTTGATGAGCTCCTTCTCCCGGCCGTACTTGTTGAGCACCGAAGTGAGCGCGGTGCGGAAGCCCTCGACGTGGGTGCCGCCCTCGCCGGTGGAGATGCCGTTGGCGAAGGAATGCAGTCCCTCGTAGAACCCTGTGTTCCACTGGATGGCAACCTCGGCCTCGCCGCCCGCCTCGTCGTCGGACACCTTGTAGGAGATGACCTTCTCGAACAGCGGATCCTTCGCCGCATTGAGGTGCTTCACGAAGTCGCGAAGGCCGCCTGCGTACTTGAAGAGCACGGTCTCGTTGTCGTGGCCGGCCCGCTCGTCGGTGAGGCGTATCTCCAGACCGGCATTCAGGAACGCCATCATCTGGAATCGCTCGAGGAGCGTCTGCGCCCGGAACTCGGTCTCTTCGAAGATCGAGCCGTCCGGCCAGAAGCTCACCGTGGTGCCCGTCCTGTTGCGTGGCGCCTTGCCGACTATCTCGAGCTTCGTAACGGCATGGCC
>JAYTFI010000143.1:0-9227 GCA_043734485.1 Acidimicrobiales bacterium
CGGACCGGTTGGCCTCGAGGTCGAGGGGCATGTCACCACCGAGGAAGTACTCGGCGTCGAGCAGGCCGAGCTCGAGGTCGGCGTCGGTGACCGCTGGGCGGGTACCGCCGCGGCCATAGCAGGCGGGGCCGGGATCGGCGCCGGAGGACTCCGGGCCGACCTTGAGCAGACCCAGCTCGTCGAGCCGGGCGAGGCTGCCCCCGCCGGCACCGATCTCGACGAGGTCGACGGACGGCACCGACACCGGGAAGCCCGAGCCCTTCTTGAACCGGTACGCCCGTGCCACTTCGAAGCTGTTGGACAGCTCAGGTTCGCCGTCGACGACGAGGCAGCTCTTGGCCGTGGTTCCGCCCATGTCGAAGCACAGCAGACGGTCGAGTCCGAGCCGCTGCGCGTACCAGACACCGGCCAGCGAACCGGCCGCAGGGCCTGATTCGACGAGGCGGATCGGCACCCGAGCGGCCTCCTCGGCCGACACGACGCCGCCGTTGGAGAGCATCATCAGCACCGACCCGCCGAACCCCTCGTTGCGCAGCCACACCTGTAGCTCGTCGAGGTACGGACCGATCACGGGCATGGTGGCCGCGTTGCACGCGGTGGTGACCATGCGCGGGTACTCACGGATCTGCGGCGACACCTCGAACGACACGCATACCGGCACGCCGAGTGCGGCCCGCAAGTGGGCTGCGACGGCGCGCTCGTTCGCAGCGTTGGCGTAGCTGTTGAGCAGGCAGATGCCGACGGACTCGACTTCGGCGGCCCGAAGGTCATCCGTAAGTGCACGTAGCGCTTCGGCCGATGGCACCGTGTGGATGGCACCAGTAGCCAGAACCCGCTCGTCGATCTCGAAGGTACGTGCACGTGGTATCGGCGGCTGCGGGAACTCGAGCTGCAGATCGTACATGTCGTAGCGGTGCTCATCGCGGATGAGCAGCGTGTCGCCGAAGCCCAGCGTGGTGACGAGCCCTGCCCGCCCCGTCTTGCCCTCGATGAGCGCGTTGGTGATGAGGGTCGTGGCGTGCACGATCGGGGCGCTGATGTCGGCGGGGGCGACGCCGGCCTTGGCCAGGAGCTGTCGCAGGCCGGTGCGGACGCCGTCGAGCGGCGCGGCCGGCGTGGTGAGTGTCTTGTCGACGATGAACGTGCCCGTGGCCGCGTCAAGGAGGACGACGTCGGTGAACGTGCCGCCGATGTCGACCGCCAACCGCCAATCGGGGGTGCCCACGGCTCAGCCGTTCCGGAGGTCGTCGCGCGGCGGGGCGAACACGTCGAGGATCCAGCACTCGCCGAACTCGTCGTCGCCCACGAAGACGCTGTCGCCGTGGGGCACTGTGACCGGCGCGAGGTACACGTCGCCCTCACGCAGCACCTGGCGTTCGCCGATCTCGTCGGGCGTGGCACCGATGCGGAAGTCGAGTGCGCCGCGCATGATGATGCCGAGCTGCTCGTTGCCTTCGTGGGAGTGCAGTACCGAGCCGGTCGAGCCGCCGGCGATGCGCCAGAAGCACAGCTGCAGCTGCTCCCCGTTTACGACACGGCGGCGGAAACCGGGCCGTTCGGTTTCTCGGAAGGCCGAGTCGTCGAGGAACCATACGTAACGGGAATCCGTGTGCATCTTCATTGCGTCCCCTCCCAGGGCCTTCGGCAGCGCTTCCCAGCACCAGCAGTCATACGAGCTGCGCCAGCATTCGATCCTCGACGTCGCTCAGGTGGGCCTCGACGGCCTCGACGGTGGCCACCTGGTCGCCCCGCACGATGGCTGCGGCGATCGCCTGGTGCGCCTCGGTGGCCGAGGCGACGATCTTCGCCACCGCGGCCTTGTTCGGCCTGGCGTAGAGCAGCGAGGCGAACTCGTCGGACTCGAACAGGCCTTCGAGCACCTTCAGGTAGACCTCGGCCAACACCGCGTTGTGCGAAGCGCGGGCGACCGCCCAGTGGAAGTCGCGGTCGAGGGGGCGAAACGCGGCGATCGACATGGTCTTGCGGAACTGGCGGCCGAGCTGGTCGATCCCGGAGCGCTCCTCGTCGGTGGCCCGCTCCGCGGCAAGCTCGGCCATCGGCAGCTCCAGTAGGCGGCGGACCTCGAACACCTCGCGGAGTCGGAGCTTGCGCTGGTCGACGTCGAGCCGCAGATCGGGGAGCCGCTCGACCACATGCGTGCGGTTGCCCCGGCGTTCGGTGAGGCCGGCCGACGCCAGCCATTGCATCGCCTCGCGCACCGACGTGCGGGCAACACCGAGCTCCTCGCACATCGCCCGCTCGGGCGGGAGCGCCTCGCCCGGCACGAACGAACCGGCGAGGATGCGCTCCCGGATGCGATCGCGAACCGCCTCGCTCACGGTGTGGCGCACGATCGGATCGAATGCGGTTTTCACGTCGGCTGCCGTCGGGCGGTGCTCATCGGGGCCGCCTGCGCCGCGCCGCGTCCAGCTCCCACGTGGTCCAGCCGGCGTCGGCCGAAGCGAGGTTGACGCCCGGCGCAACTATGGCGTCGATGGCATCGAGCACGTCACTACTCAGCCGAACATTCGCACCGGCGAGCAGATCTGTCAGCTGGGCGGGCGTCTTCGGCCCGATGATCGCCGCCGTGACGGCCGGATGCTCACGCACCCACGCAAGGGCGAGGTGGGTGAGTGAGATGTGGGTGTCTGCCGCGAGGCTCAGGAGTGCCTCGGCTGCGTCGTACTTCGCTGCGTTCACCTGGAAGTGGTCGGGCGAGTACTCGGCCCGCGACCCGGTCGGCAGCGGCTGACCCTTGCGGTACTTGCCGGTGAGCCAGCCACCGTTGAGAGGCGACCATACGATCACGCCCATGCCGTGGCGCCTCGCCGTGGGTAGGACGGCGGTCTCGACTCCGCGAGCGAAGATCGAATACGGCGGCTGCTCGGATGCGAGCTTCGGCCCGTGCCCACGATCGGCCGCCCACTGCGCCTCGGCGATCAGCTCGGCCGGCCACGTCGACGTGCCGATGGCGCGGACCTTGCCCTGTCGCACAAGGTCGCCCATGGCGTCCATGAACTCGGCCATGTCGATGTGCGGGTCGGGTCGGTGCACCTGGTACAGGTCGATCCAATCGGTGCCGAGTCGCCGGAGGCTGCCCTCGACGGCCTGCATGACCCACCGCCGCGACGCGCCCCGTTGGTTGATGCCGGGGCCCATCGGATTCCAGAACTTCGTCGCCAGCACGATGTCGTCGCGTCGCCCCGCAAGTGCCCTGCCGGTGATCTCTTCGGTCTCACCGTCGGCATACATGTCGGCCGTGTCGACGAGGTTGATGCCGGCGTCGATTGCCTGATGGATCGTGCGCTCGCACTCGGCATGGTCGGTGTTGCCCCACGCGCCGAACATCATGGTGCCGAGCGCGAGGCTGCTGACCTGCAGGCCGGTGTGGCCCAGGCTGCGGTACTCCACGGCTCAGCCGGCTGCGGGCGCGGACACGACGGCTGAAGCACCCCAGTGCTGTTGAACCGAGTCGTAGACGCCCTGGTCGTGGGAGATCTCGATGACGTTCCCGTCGGGATCGGTAAGCGCGCAGATGTATCCTACGGGCGGCGGCATGTCTTGCGCGTCCCAGACGAGGCATCCCTCCTCCTTGCCCTGCGCGGCGACCCGATCGACATCGGCCCGCTCGGGCATCTCGATGCCGATGTGCGCAAAGGGTGCGAGCTGCGGCTGCTTGGTGCCCTGCGACTTGTAGAACATCACCAGCACGAGCACGAACGGGTTGACCGTCTGCCCGGGATGGGCGAGCCACGCGCTCTGGCCGTCGGTGTCTTCGCGGCGTTCGAGGAGGCGGAGCGGGGTGAAGCGTTCGTACCAGGCGATCGACTCGTCGAGCTGTGACGAGGGGAGCGCGATATGGGTCCAGCGGGGACCGGACGGGCCGCTCATGACGCCACCGCGTTTGTTGCTGTAGCCGTGGCCCCGGGGTAGCCCTTGACGGCCTGCCAGTCGGCTTGCTCGGCTGTCGGCATCGGTTCCTCGCCGCCCTTCGACCACAGGATGATGACGGTGCCCCAGGGGTCTTGGAAGGCCGCGTGGTACCCGTTGAACTCGGCCCAGTACTTGTCCCGCCACAGCGTGGTGGCACCGAGCTTCTCGGCCCGTTCGAGGATGGCGGCCTCGGTGTCGTCGTCGCCCACGAGGATGTACGGGCGTGGCCCCCAGCCGGTCGGTGCGATCGTGTGGACCGGTGCCGGCCGGGGGTCGGGCGCGGCCAACGTCGTCTCGAAGATGCCCATGTGGAGGTTGCCAACATCGGAGGGTGAGCCATCCGCGCCGGGGAAGAACTCGCCCGGGACGATGCGGTAGAACACGCCTTCGGGTCGGGGCTCGACCTCCCAGCCGAAGACCGCGCGGTAGAACGCGGCGGCGGCCAGCGGGTCAGGACTCGGGAAGTCCACGAAGATCAAGGTGTTTGGCGAGGCCATTGGCGGACGGTACCACCGTTGCCGTCCGGTTTGGACTGTTGGTCAGACCGATATGGACCGCTCCTGGAGTCCGTGGACCTGCGCCACACTGGTACCCATGACCTCGTTCGCCGAGCACGCCGCCCTCCGCCGCGCCTGGCACGGTGTCGTGCGCAGCGAGGACCTTACCGACCGACCGGTCGCGGTGCGGCTCTGTGGCGTCGACGTCGTCGTGTGGCGCTCCGGCGACGGCGTCGGTGACGTTGCCGCCGCGCCGGATCGGTGCCCTCATCGTGAGGCACCGCTCTCGAACGGCACGATTGTCGACGGGCTGCTCGAGTGTCCGTACCACGGCTGGTCCTTCGATGGCGGGGGCCGCTGCGCCCTCATCCCTTCCTCCGGCCTTGGCGCGCCAGTGCCGTCGAAAGCACACCTGCAGTGCGTGCAGGTTCAGGAGCGCTACGGGCTGGTGTGGATCGCGCTCGAAGAGCCGGCAGCGCCGCTGCCCGACATCGGCTACGACCGTGACCCGGCCTACCGCCGCATCGTCGAACCGATGCAGGAGTGGCACTGCGCCGCCACCCGCATGGTCGACAACTTCTGCGATGTCGCCCACTTCCCCTGGGTGCACACCGGCACGTTCGGCGCCGCCTCCGAACGCGTCGTCGCGCCGGTCACGCTCGAGCAGATCGGCGACTTCTTCGGCTGGCGCTACGAGGTGCAGGCGGCCAACGACGGTGCCGGTGCCGTGGCTAGCGGTCAGAGCACGCCGACCGTGGAGCGCTCGATGACGACCGGCTTCTGCCTGCCGTTGCTCGTCCGCTCGACGATCTCCTACCCGGCCACCGGGCTCGACCACATCCTCCTACTCGTAAGTACACCTATCGATGACGAGCGGTCGCTGTTCACCTTCATCGTGTGGCGCAACGACGACCACTCGGTGCCGATCGATGACGTGATCGCATTCGACCGGGCCATCGGGGCCGAGGACAAGCGCATGCTCGAAACAGTCCGCGGCACGCTCAGGCTCGACGCCCTCGGCCTGCTCAACACCCAGGCCGACAGGGCTTCCGTCGAATGGCGTCGCCGCCTGCGTCTGCTCATGGAAGCGGCGGACGCGGGTTGACACGCGGGCGGACGCGGGTTGACGCCCGTGGACTCGCGCGGACTCGCGCGGACTTGCGACTCGACGCACCCCGCAAGGCCGAGAACTTTGTCGTCGGAAGCCGCTCCCAGCGGTACAACTCGCCAAAAGTGCGCGCTCGGTTGCGCCCCACGTAGGGTCCGGCCATGGAACTGAAGGACAGGATCGTCGTCGTCACCGGAGCCGCCGGCGGAATCGGGTCGGCCTGCGCCCGCCGCTTCGCACACGAGCAGCCGAAGCTGATCGTGTGCGCCGACCTCGACCAGACCGGCGCCGAGGCCGTCGCCGCAAGCATCAACGCCCGCACGGGGACGAGCGTCGCGATCGGGCGCAAGTGCGACGTCGGGCAAGAAGAGTCGGTCAAGGCCCTCATCGACGAGATCGCCTCCACATACGGCGTGATCGACGTCTACTTCGCCAATGCCGGCGTCGCCGTCGGAGCCGGGCCGGATGCCCCTGATGAGGTGTGGGACCGGGCCTGGCGGATCAACACGATGGCGCACGTCTGGGCCAGCCGCCACCTGCTTTCGGCGTGGCTCGAGCGCGGCGAGGGCTACCTGGTCACGACCGCGTCGATGGCCGGGATCCTCACCACGCTCGGCGACGGCGCCTACGCCGCCACCAAGCACGCCGCCGTCGGTTTCGCCGAGTGGATGGCCATCACCTACAAAGCGCAGGGCATCCGGGTGTCGTGCCTGTGCCCGGGTGGCATCAACACGCCGATGCTGATCGGTTCGCTCGGCGATGCGGACAAGGCCAGCGCGCTCATCGGTGGCGGCGACGTGAAGGAGCCGGCCGAGGTTGCGGACATCGTGGTGGCCGGCATTCGTGCCGAGGCGACGCTGCTGATGACGCATCCCGAGATGAAGACGTACATGGAGCGCAAGGTCGCCGACCATACGCGTTGGGTCGGCGGCATGGCCCGCCAATGGGAACGCCAGAAGCACCTTCTGGACTGAGTCCGACGGCTCGGCGGGGGCCTCCGCTCGCCGGGGCTCGCTTTGGCCTCACCTCGCGTGTGCTTCCTCGCTGCCGCTCGAATCCGACTGGCAAAGCCAGATCGGACCGCACTGAGTCCGATGGCTCGGCGGGGGCCTCCGCCGCCGGTCAGGCCGACCGCACCGGCCACACCGACGTCACCGTGACCCGGGCCCGCGCCCGCAACGACGCGCCGGCAGCAGCCGCCCGCGCCGCGAGCTCGCCCTCGTCGACCCGCGTCGACCGTCCGTCGCGGACCACGATCTCGCCTGCGACGACCACGTCGCGCACGGCCCGCCCGTCGGTGCCCCAGATGATCTGTAGCGCGACGTCGCCGCCGACGGGCCGCCACTCGGGCCGGTCCGGGTCGAGGACGACGAAGTCCGCTCGCTTCCCGATTTCGATCGAACCGAGCTCGTGGCCGCGGCCGATGGCCTCGGCGCCGCGGATCGTCGCCAGCTCGAGCGCAAGGTGCGCACCCGGCGCAGTCGGATCGGCATCGGCGTCCTTCGACATGCCCGCGAACAATGCCGCAGCCCGCAGCACGTCGATCTGGTCGCCGGCGTTCTCGCTGTCGCAGCCAAGCGCCAGCCGGCCGCCGCGGGCGATGAACTCGGGATGCCGACCGGCCCGGCCGAAGCCCTGGCCCAGGCGAAGGTAGGCCCACGGGCACGATGCGATGGCGACGTCGTTGCGGAGCAGCGCGTCGAGTTCGGCATCGTCGAGGTGGACGCCGTGCGCGAGGAGCAGATGGGGCCCGAGCACGCCTAGCGAATCGAGGTGCACAACCGGTCGCTGTCCGGTCCTGGCGAGGTACGAAACGGCGTCGGAGTCGCTCGGCGAGAGGTGGAACGTCATCCGTGCGTCGCGGGACCTGGCGAGCGCCGTCGCGCCGCGGACTAGCTCGTCGGACATGAGGTCGTGGCCGACCAGCGTGACCCAGCCCTGCACGAGCCGGTCGGCGTCGGGTGGGTAGCGGTCGAGGAGGTCGGCGGCTCTAGCGATCACTTCGGACGCAGGTCCGGTGAACGGGCCCCCTTCCACATCCCAGCCCCAGCGGCCGATCGACGTTCGTATGCCCACAGACGTCACCGCGTCGGCGACCGCTTCGGGATGCGCGACGGTGCCGGCCTCGATGATCGACGTGACGCCGTTCCGGGCTGCTTCGAGCGCCGCGAGCGACGCCGAGAGCCGGTCGTCGTCGTCGGTGTGCGCGGCGTGGAGGGGCACGGCCCACTCGAAGATCGCGGCACCGGGGGCGAGCCTGTCGGGGATCGAAGCGCGGGCTAGGCGATCTCCGGTGAGGTGCTGATGGGCGTCGATCAGACCGGGGATGACCCACCCGCTCCGAGCATCGAGCCGTGGCGTGCGGGGGTGCGCGAGCACGAGGGTTTCCTCGGCGCACACGTCCATGATGCGCCCGCCCCGGATGGCGATGGCGGCGCCGGTGAGCACTGAGCGCTCCGGATCCATCGTGACCAGCCGACCGATGCCGGTCACCAGGAGCTCAGCGGTCGGACCGGGCCTCGTGGTCGCCTCGTTCATGCCTGTCCCGTCTGTCGCAGATAGGTGAGCGCGTCCCACACGTCGAGCCGGGACGCGATCAGCCCGCCTTCGAACTGCAAGAGCATCACGCCCCGGATCGTGATCGGCACCGACTCTCCGTCGGGTCCGTTGCCGGTCGCATGGAGCGTGTATGGCGCGGCGACGCGGCTGCCGTCGACGATGGGCTCATCCGGCTCATAACACAGCCCGGGCATCGATGCGAGGAAGCCGGGCAGGCGGCTCACGTACTCGGCGCGCCCCCGGCAGGGTGATCCGAGCGCGCTCGCATGGTCGTTGACGAATCCCTCGGTCACGTGTGCTGCGATGAGGGTCGGGTCACCGGTCGCGAACGAGCGCAGGTAGTCGACGGAGCGTGCAGCCAGCGTGGCGCGGTCAGACATCTGATGTTGGTTCCTCTGGTCGGGTCTGAGCATTTCGCCCAGCGGGAGGTAGACGCGGTTCGTACCCGGTTGTACAGTTTCGGTCGCGAGGATCGATGTCTTCCCGCCGAGACTCTCCTCGAAGTGACGGTCCGCTCTCCGCCGGGGCGGACCGTTGCGCGTCCGGCGTGCGTTCCGAACACGGGTGGAAGTCAGTCGTGGGGATCAGTCCAGGTACGCGACCGGCGTGCTCCTCGGCGGGAGCAGCAGCACCGTCAGCGCAAGGCCGATGAGCGACGACCACAGCAGGGTCCCGGTCCATTGCTCCGCACTCCATACGATTTCCTTGTCGGCCACGCTGAAGACCACATACGACGTCCACACCAGCAATGGCGCGAGCCCGCCGAGGAGCCGGTAGGACAGGCGTGCGTCCGGCACCCGGCGCAGCGCCCAGGAAAGGCAGTCGCACCCAACGGCACCAGCGAGCAGCGACAGCAGCAGTCGCACCGGACGGAAGTCCATGTAGACGAACGTGCCCGACGCCGCGACTGCGAACGTGATGCTGAACGTGCCGAACGGGAGAACCCAGCGGCGGGCCAGCAGCAGCACGATCCCGAACAGGACGACGGTGGTGATCATGACGGCCAGGCTGCCCAGCGTCTCGAGGATCGTCTGCAGCGCCCCGAACGGTGCTGAGGAGCTGAACAGCGGCGCTTCGTAGGGCGATGCGAACTGGACGAAGACGAGCAGTACCGAGATCATCGCTCCGGC
>JAYTFI010000144.1:0-5113 GCA_043734485.1 Acidimicrobiales bacterium
AAGCGCATCTTCGAGATGGCCGGCATCGGGCCCGAAGACGTCGACGTCGCCCTGCTGTATGACCACTTTTCGCCGATGGTCATCATGCAACTCGAGGATTACGGCTTCTGCCCGATCGGAGAAGGCGGCCCGTTCGTCGCCGACGGCAACATCCGCTACGGCACCGGCTCGATCCCGGTCAACACCCATGGCGGCAACCTGTCGGAGGCCTACATCATCGGCATGACCCACGTACGCGAAGCCGTCGAGCAGCTGCGCGGCACGGCCGTCAACCAGGTCGAGGGAGCGGAGATCGCTCTCGTCACGGGCGGCCCGGCGGGGCTTCCCGTTTCCGGAACACTCTTGAGGAAAGGCTGAGCGAATGAGCACCGATTTTGGCGAACTCACTCCGGGCGTGTTCCCGAGCATCCTGAAAGAGACCAACGCCGACTACCTCACCCAGCCCTTCTGGGACGCAGCCAGGCAAGACCGCCTCGTCGCACCGAAGTGCTCGAATTGCGGCACCTTCCGGCTGCCGCCGTCGGCGTATTGCTTCAACTGTCAGCAGCGTGGCATCGACTGGGTCGAGCTGCCGGGCACGGCCACTATCTACAGCTTCACCATCGTTCGTCACCCACTGCATCCGGATCTCGCCCCGATCTGCCCGTACGTGTCGGGTGTCGTCGAACTCGACGGCACGCAGGGCGCGGGCGCTCGGATGCTCGTGAACATCATCGACGTCGACGTCGAGAACGTGAAGATCGGTGACCGTGTCGAAATCGTCTTCGAGCACGTCAACGACGAGATGTCGACACCGCGATTCCGCCCGGTCCGCTGACCGACCGACCATCGAATCAACAACTCACCAGGGGACACCATGACCAAGATCTGGGCCAACTCCGGCGACTCGCACCTCGTCGAGCCGGCCGACCTGTTCACCACCGCCCTGCCGCCCGAGGTGGCGGCACGGATGCCGCGCAGCGTCAAGGACGACGACGGCAAGCACGAGACGTTGTACGTCGATGGCCAGGCGTTCCGACGGCGCATGCCTCGCGCAGCGATGCTCACGGATTCCGAGGGCAAGACCGTCGAACAACGTGCCCCGGGCGCCAACGACATGAGCCTGCGCCTGATCGACCTCGACCAGGAAGGTATCTGGGCCGAGTTGGTCTACCCGTCGATCGGCATCTGGATGTCGTCCATCCAGGACCCCGACCTGCTCGCCGCAGGTTGTCGCGCCGTCAACGACTGGGCGATCGGGTATCAGCGGTTCAACGACCGGTACGTGTGCGCAGCCACGATCCCGCTGCTCAACGCGGAGCACGCCGTCGCCGAGGTCCACCGGGTCTCCGCGATGGACTTCAAGGCCGGCTACCTGTCGGTCACGCCGTGCCTCGGCGCACCCGACTGGAACGACGACGTGTGGAAGCCGCTGTGGGCGGCGCTCGAGGAGACCGGCATCGTCGTCGCGTTCCACGTCGGTACCGAGGCCCATGACGCGGCGTCGTTCCACGGCGGCTACTTCCGTGGGCCCGGCGGCGCCCTCATCAACTACGTCGAGACGACGTACGGCGGCCAGCGAGCCGTGACGAAGATGATCGCCGCGGGTGTGTTCGATCGACATCCGGATCTCAAGGTCATCGTGTCAGAGGGCGGGGCCACCTGGGGGCCGTTCATCGCCGATCGCCTCGACGAGGGGTACCGCCAGCATGCCTCTGCGGTGCGCCCCCCGCTGCGTCGACTGCCGAGCGAATATCTCTACGAGAACGTGTATGCGTCGTTTCAGCACGACTCGTCGGCAGTGAAGGCCATGACCGCAATGGGCTGGAAGAACGTGTGTTGGGGCAGCGACTACCCGCACCTCGAGGGCACGTTCGGGCACACCCAAAAGACGCTCCACGAGCTGTTCGACGACGTCGCTCCGGCTGATCGGCGTCGGATCACCGTCGGGGCGTTCTCCGAGTTGTTCCCGCACGTTCCGCCGGCCCCCGCCGACGAGGACTGAACGTGGGCGACCTGGTCTGCACCCACCGGGACGGCCACGTACTGGTCGTCACGATGCAGCGCGAGGCCAAGCGCAACGCCGTGAACCGTGGTCTCGCCGACGCGATCGACGACGCCTTGAACGAACTCGACGACGACGACTCGATGTGGGCAGGTGTACTGACCGGCGGGTCGTCCGTTTTCTGTGCCGGCAGCGATCTGACCGCGAACGGCGATTACGTCACCGAACGAGGCGGCGAGTACGGCATCATCCGCCGATTGCGTCGAAAGCCGTTGATCGCCGCCGTCGAGGGCCCGGCGCTCGGCGGTGGCCTCGAGATCGTGCTTGCCTGCGACCTGGTGGTGGCATCGACCAGCGCTCGCTTCGGCCTGCCGGAGGTCTGCATCGGATTGGTGCCGACCTGTGCCGGCCTGTTCCGCGCGCCGCGGTCATTGCCGCTGAACCTGGCGCGGGAACTGATCCTGACGGGAGAGCCGATCTCCGCCGAGCGCGCCTATGCAGCAGGTTTTGTGAACGTGCTCACTGCGCGGGGCGAGGCCCTCGACGCCGCGTTGGTGCTTGCACAGCGGATCTGTCGAAATGCCCCGATGGCGGTGCAGGCCTGCCTGGCCGCAATCGACACCCAACTCGCGGCCGACGCCGATCTCGGCTGGGCCGCGACGCAACGGGCGAAGGCCGTGATCACCGGCAGCGAGGATGCCGCCGAAGGCGTGCGTTCGTTCCTGGAGAAGCGTCAGCCCGTGTGGAAGGCCCGCTGACCCGGCCGTCATCAATGCGGCTTTGGCTCGCGGGGCAGGCCGAGAGCACGTTCGCCGAGCAGGTTGCGCATGATCTCGTTGCTTCCTCCCGAGATGGTGTACGCCTTGGCGTAGAGGAACTCGTCTTGCCAGTGGCCGTGATCGACGGCTTCGGGGTCATCGGTGGCCAACGAGCCGCGGATGCCCTGGATCTCGATGCCGAGGTAGGAGAGGTCTTGGTTCAAGACAGCGAAGCCGAGCTTGATCAGGGGGGCGTCGGCCTCGTTGAACTTTCCGCGCAGTCGTCGGTCGACCGCGGCCTCCGACATCAGGGTCGCGATCTCCACCCGCGCGGTGAAGTCAGCGAGCCGTTGACGGATCACCGGGTCGTCGGCGATCGTCCCGGTTCCCGACGGGGTCGCCTTCGCATACCTGATGAGCGCGTCGAGGTTCTGGCGGAGTCGAATGACGAGCGCGCCAACGCCTGCCCGCTCCGATGCCAAGCTCGTGGTGGCGATCATCCAGCCCTGGCCGAGGTCACCGATGAGGGCGTCGGCAGGTACATGGACGTCGTCGAAGAACACTTCGTTGAAATCCGAGGTGCCGGTCATCTCGCGCAGCGGCCGAACGGTGACTCCCGGCAGGGACATGTCGAACGCAAAGGCACTGATGCCTGCGTGCTTGGCCACCGACGGATCGCTGCGGGCGAGTAGGTATCCCATGTCGGAGAACGCGGCGTTCGTGCTCCAGACCTTCTGGCCGTTGACGACGAAGTAGTCGCCGTCGCGGATCGCTGTGGTACGCATCGACGCGAGGTCGCTGCCGGCGTCGGGCTCACTGAACAGCTGACACCAGACGTGTTCGTATCTGCGGATCTTGGGCAGGTACTCGGCCTGTTGGTCGTGGGTACCGAAGTGCAACAACGCATGGGCCGCCAGCCTGCCGGCGCCGATCGGAGTCGGGGCCAGGGCCTTGGCGAACTCCTCGGTGACGATCAGTTCCTCGACCGCGCGGAAGTCCGAGCGTCCGCCGAACTCGACCGGCCACTCGGCGCCTTCGAACCCCGCCTCGTACACCTGTCGACTCCAATCTCGCAGGACCCTCGACTCCGCTTGGTCTTCCGGTGACCGGGTGCCGACCCGATACGGCAGGTCTGGCACGTTGGCCGCGATGAAATCGCGGATGCGCTGGCGGAACGCCGGCTCGTCGAACTCAGTCATCGGTCCCCTTACGGATTCTCGAACTGCTCCTGATAGTAATCTGACGACTATGTCAAATTCGCAGGGGAGCCTTTCGTGTTCGATCTGACCGGTAAGGCCGTGGTGGTGACCGGCGGGGGGCGTGGCATCGGCCGCGGCATTTCGCGGGCGATGGCGAAGTGTGGCGCGTCGGTGGTCGTCGCCGGGCGCAGCGTCGGATTCCTGAACGACACCGTCGAGGAGTTGCGATCACTCGGGCGGACGGCGATCGCGCTGCCCACCGACGTCACGAGTGCCGCCGACATCGATCGGTTGGTACAGACGACACTCGATGAGTTCGGAGCGATCGACTGCTGGGTCAACAACGCTGGCAGCGCGAACGCGGCCGATGTCGGTCCACTCATCGATCTCGACGAACGGCAATGGGACGCTGTCGTCGATCTCAATCTGAAGTGGACGTTCTTCAGTGCCCAGGCGGCGGCCAGGGCGATGTTGCACCGCGGGGGATCGATCGTGAACATCTCGTCACGCAGTGGCTCGCAGCCGTGCCCGAGGACCGGCCACTACGGCGCGGCGAAGGCAGGCGTGGAGAGCCTCACGGCGACCATGGCCGCCGAGTGGGGTCACCACGGCATCCGCGTGAACGCGGTCGCCCCCGGGTTGGTGCCGACCGAGGAGAGCCTCGCGCCCGGTGGCTCGATGAGCCGCCCGAGCCGCGTCGCGCGTCAGATCGAGACCGTGCCGCTGCGCCGCCTCGGCACGGTCGACGACATCGGCGCAGTGTGCGCGTTCCTGGCGACGGACGAGGCGAGCTGGCTGACCGGTGAGGTCATCCAGGTGCACGGCGGCAGCCGGATTCCCGTGGGATACCTCGCCTACATGCACCACATCACCGAGCAGCTCGCAGACGAGCAGGCCGCAGACGAGCAGGCCGCAGACGCCGCCGACAGCGGCTGAAGCGCGGAGCCGGGCGGCTGCGCGAGCCCGGTCACTCTGCCTGCGATCGACGTGTCTGCGATCAGCCCAATCGTTGTCGGCTCTGCGCGACGCGTCGAGCATGGGCGCGGCGGCCGCCGAGTTCGGCGTGCAGCGCGAGGAGCCGCATCGTCCATTCCGTCATGCCGTACTCCGAGGTGACGCCGATCCCACCGACCACCTGGTGGGTGTTGTCGTAGGTTTCGCGCGCGGTCAGG
>JAYTFI010000145.1:0-2016 GCA_043734485.1 Acidimicrobiales bacterium
CCGACGCCGCGGTTCGTAGTGCGCTGGCGGCGGCTACTGGCGGCGGTTAGGGCGTGCCGAGCCAGCCCGGCGCCCGCTCCAGCAGATAGATCGACACCCGCTTGCAGCCGTCGAGCAGGTCGCACAGCATTTCCTCACCGGCGAAGATCCGGGCCAGCGACACCGGTCGTCGGGCCACGATTGTCAACGATCGCTCTGGCGCGTCGGTGACCGATGCGTATGAGTCGATGGCCGACACTTCGAGTGGCAGGTCGGGTCCGCCGATTCCCGCCAGCTCCGTCGCCAAGACGAGGAGGTCGGGCGCGTGGGGCAGTGGCGGTAGCGCCCAGGTGAGGGTGAACGGGAAGTGGAAGTCGTCCGGGGGATCCTCGTCCTCGCCGATCTCGGCAACCTTGTCCTCGAAAGACAACAACACCCGCGGGTCGACCTCGAGCGTGAGGTGGAGGTCGAGCGGGCCGTTGCAGCCCTCATCGGGGTGGAGGTCGACCTCCCACGCCTGGCGGAGCGAGTACGTCTCGACGAGATGACGCTCGTCGTGGACGTGAAAGCCATGGTCGACCGTCGCATGATCCTTGAGATCGGCGATGTATCCGGCCACATCGATGACTGCCACGAAACGCTCCTTCGGCGCGGGACGGTGCGAATCACCGGCCGCGCGGCTCGGGCAGCCTACCGGTGCAGGAACCGAATGCCGCCCGGCCGAATGCAACCCACGCCGTGGGTCTGCGTAGGTACATTGCCGGGCGTGAGCACGCCGTTGCCGACCGTCCCGCCTGCGACCCTCGACGAGCTCGGGGGCTGGCCTGCCGTCCTCGCACTCCTCACGTCGAACACCGAGCTGCCCGCCGAGGTGGCCGTCGCCGCCTTCACGGAGATCCTCGAAGGGCGAGCCACGCCTGCACAGGTCGCGGGCTTCGCCATCGGGCTGCGAACGAAAGGCGAGACCGTCGGCGAGCTCACGGCGGTGCTGCGCACGATGCTCGCGTTTGCCGTCCGGGTCCCGCTTACCGACGAGGTCCGGGCGAAAGCGATCTGCACCTGTGGCACCGGCGGCGACCGCAGCCAGAGCATCAACATCTCGACCACGGCGACCTTCCTGGTCGCCGGTGCCGGGGGGATCGTCTGCAAGCACGGTGGTCGTGCGGCCAGCTCGCAGAGTGGCTCGGCCGACGTGCTCGAGGCGCTCGGGGTCGCCCTCGAGATCACGCCTGCCGGGGTGGCCCGGTGCGTCACCGAGGTCGGGGTCGGTTTCTGCCTCGCGCCGCGGTTCCATCCGGCGATGCGCCACGCCGCTCCCACTCGGCGCGAGCTCGGCGTCGCGACGCTGTTCAACTTCCTCGGTCCGATGGCCAACCCCGCCCTCGTCCGCCGCCAAGCCGTTGGAGTTTCCGATCCCGCTATGGCGCCGCGCATGGCTGAGGTACTGCGGGCACAGGGCGCGGATCGGGCGGTCGTGATGTACGGCCACGACGGGCTCGACGAGCTGTCGACCACCACCACGTCGACATTGCTACTGCTCGACGACGGCGTGATCACCGAGGCGACGATTGATCCGTCCACATACGGATTCGCCCGCGTCACGATGGATGAGCTGCGGGGTGGGACCGCCTCGGAGAACGCGGTGCACGTGCGCAACGTGCTGTCGGGCCAGCGGGGCGCGCACCGCGACATCGTCGTGCTCAATGCCGCTGCAGGGCTGCTTGCCGCCGGGATTGCGGGCGACCTCGGCGACGGTGTCGAACGCGCCGCTGCCGCGATCGACGATGGCAGTGCAATGCACGCCCTCGACGAGCTCATCCGGGTGTCGAACGAGGCGCACGCGACCGAAACCTGAACGCTCGTGGTCAGTTCCGCCCCGCCCGCACCACACGTTCCTCGCCCCGCGCATCACGCTGATCGAAGCGCGGCATGCGCGACGCGGCGAACGCCAGCCCACCGGCACTTTTCGTGATCTGCACCCTCGTTCCGGCCCGCTCAAGCCAGTTGGCGAGCAATGTCAACTCGTCGATCACGTCG
>JAYTFI010000146.1:0-1710 GCA_043734485.1 Acidimicrobiales bacterium
AGATCATGTCCGTGACTGTGGCGAACACCTTCGTGACGTTGATGCCGGCTCGCAGCAGCGCCGAGATCGACGTGCGTAGCTGGGTCATGTCGGCGACTGCCTGAATGCCGTGACCGGTGACATCACCGATCACGATCGATGTGGCGGTGCCGATGTCGAAGGCGTCGTACCAGTCGCCGCCCATGCCCACGTCGGCGGAAGCGGGTTGGTAGCGGCCGGTCAGCTGCAGGCCCTCGACGTGGGGGAACGGCGCCAGCGTCCGGGCCTGGAACTGCAGAACGACCTGGTGCTCGCTCGAGTACAGCCGGGCCCGCTCGGTGGTCTGCTCGCAGAGGTCGCGGATCGTCCCGAGCTGTGCCGAGAGCACGACGTTGAAGTCGATCTCAGGTGCCCAGGCAACGATGAGGACGCCGGTGAGCTCTTTGCTCAGCCCCATCATCGGCAGGAGCGCAACGGTGCGGAGGTCCCGTTCCTGCAGCGCGTCCTGCAGCCGAGGGAAACGGGCGAGGGAACTGTGGTCGAGCATCAGCGGCTCGCCTCGCCGCAGCGGAGCAAGCAGCGGGGCGAGTAGGTCGAAGCCGAGTTCGAGGTAGTGCTCGCTCCCGCCGGACGGACCGTCGCTCCCGCCGGACGGACCGTCGGTCGGATCGCCGGATGCAGCCGCGATTCTCGCCCGTTCCTTCGGCGGAAGTGCGAGGCGGACGATCTTGCGGTCGTCGTCGACCAGCGCGACGGTGGCCGTCATCGCATCCACGGTCGGTGGCACCTTCTCGGTGATGGCGAAGACGATCTCGTCGAGCGTCCGCGCGGCGGTGAGCTCACGGGCGAGCTCGGCCATCTTGATGGCCGAAGCGACGCGGAACTCGCTCGCCCGGGCCCGTGCGATGGTCTGCTCGCCGATGTCGGCGATGGTGAGCATGGTCGATGTCGTCGAGTCGTCGAACGTCATCGAGTGCTCCCACTCGAACCCGATGGCGCCGATCACGTCGCGCGCCGTTGAGAACATGGGCAGGGCCGCGACCGCCCGGACTCGGTGCCCTTCCGAGCCGGCCTGGTCCTCGGGGTACGCCGCTCGGATCGTCTCCTTGGTGCCCAACAGCACCGGTCGTCCGGTGCGGATGGCGTCCGTTAGGGGGGAGCGAACGGCGCGCGAACGCGTCGTGGATGCCGTCCCGTCCAGTTCGGCGTCGGACCTGCGAACGTGCATCACGCCGCTGAGCGGGTCGAGGATTGCCAATTCGGTGGACGCCGCGGCCATCACCGCACCCGTCCGGCCCACCACAACCCGCGCCACCTCCTCCCCGGAATCCGCCGCGGCAACAGCCTCGCCGAGCTGCGCAAGGCCCTGGCTTCTCCTGGCGGACTGGCGGATCTCGGCGTCACTTCGGGCAGTTCTGAAGAACGACATGGCGAGCGCCCCGGCCAGCAACACCGAACCGAAGGCGAGCGTCCTGGCCGGTGTCTGGTCGGCCTGCTTGTGGTCGTCGACGGCCACCGTCCACGTGCGCCCAGCCGTATCCGTTCGCGCCTCGGCACGATGGACGATCTTCGACGGTGTCGCGGCGATCAGCTGGTTGCCGTCGCGGATCTCCAGGGAGGCGCCTGGGGGGAACGAACGGAGGGCAGCGGTCAGGTACCGGTCCCCGGAGAACGCGGTCGTCACGAACCCCACGTGTGCGGCGCGACGACCGGCCATTGTCGCAATTGGGG
>JAYTFI010000147.1:0-2099 GCA_043734485.1 Acidimicrobiales bacterium
CTCGGGCAGGTCGTCGGGGGCGACGTCGGTAGGGCCGAAGCACAGCACGTCGGTGACGGCGATGGGCCGGGCCGACACGCCGAGCACGTCACGGATCACGCCGCCGACACCGGTGTTGGCGCCGCCGAACGGCTCGACCGCGGAAGGGTGATTGTGGGTCTCGGCCTTCACCGCAAGGTCGAGGGTGTCGTCGAAAGCCACGATCCCGGCGTTGCCGACGAACGCGGAACGCACCCACGGCGCAGCAATGGCATCGGTGCATTCGCGCAGTTGGCGCATGAGGGGCATGACGGTCCGCCCGTCGGTCCAGGTGATCGCGGCCCGGAACGTCGTGTGGGCGCAATGCTCACTCCACGTCTGCGCGATCGTCTCGAGTTCAGCGTCGGTCGGTTCGCGGTCCTCGTCGGCGAACCAGTGCTGCACGGCCAGCATCTGGTCGAGGTCGAGCGCAAGGCCGCGGGAGCCGGACAATTTGATGAGGCCTTCGGCATCGAGGTCGCTGACGTGGACCCGTTCGACCTCGACGGAATCGGCCGTGCCCTCGGCGAAACCCGGGATGACCGTCCCGAAGGTGAAGCGCTCGATGACCGGGTTGGCCAGCAGGCGGCGCACGAGGCGCTCGGCATCACGTCGTTCGGACACGCCCTCGAACACGTACCGCACGCCGGACGCGGCCCGGATCGTTGCGCCCTGCGTCGCCGCGACATGCACGAGTGCGTCCCCGATCGGGTCGGTGACGCCGGGCAGGAGGGCCTTCTCGACGACCCAGCTTCCCGGTTCACCACCCCGTTCACCAACGGTTGGCGGATCGTCGAACCCTCCGGACTGGATGGCCGGATCGAGTATCGATGCGGGGTCGAACTCGCCGTCGAGCAAATCGACGAACCACAGGTCGGCCACCTCGATGCGGGTGACCGGCACGCCCAAGGCGGCGGCACTGCGCAGGAGAGCCGGGGAGCGGGGATCGTCGCCGACGGCTCGCACGACGAAGCACCGAGCAGCCACAGGAAAGAGCCTACTCAGCGAAACCCTTTACGTTCTGTTCGACCGGTCGCTCAACGGGGTGCCGATCGTCACCTGCAGACCCGGTCGTAGACTGCGCGAGCCATGAGCGACGCCGCACTCCGTGACACCCCGCGCTACCTCACCGAAGCCGAGTACGTCGCGCTCGAGAAGGCCAGTCCCATCCGCCACGAGTTCGTCGACGGCGCGATGTACGCGATGACCGGGACGTCGAAGCGGCACAACCTCGTGACGTGTCGCTTCACCCGCCGGCTCGCCGATGCAGACGCCTGGCGACATGATCGAGCTGGCCTGCCCGGCCGGCGCGACGCTCGACGTGGCCTGGCTGCTCGCCCGCTGAACGAACCCCGCGACGCCACCAAGATTTCAGCGGAATCCGTCGAGCAGGCGGAGCACGTCCAGCAAGCTGGTGATCGCAGCTGTCGGCGACTGTTCCGACGCGCGAACGGTGGCGTCGTGGCGCACCATGTTGCGGACGTCATGAAGTTGTAGCAGCGAGTCGTCATGCCCGAAGAAGGCGGCCAGTCCTCCAGGTCCTGAAACGGCTCGCCTCGCCATGCTGAGGCCAAACGGTCGCGGGTGATGCGTTCGATCCGTCCGTTTGCGCCGGGCGTTACTTCATCCGCGTCAAGCTGGACCGCTGACCCCAGGCGGTACCCCTTGGCGATGGTGTCGATGAAGCCCGGGCCGAGTCGGGCGCGCAGCGCGGACACCCGGTTTCGAACCAGCTTCGACGATTCACGCACCGTGTCGCCCCAGACCGCGTCGGCCAGCTCATCGACGGACCAGACGCGATGACGATCGACCGCCAAGGCTGCGAGGAGCCGCCGGTCCAGCGGCGCAGGCACGAACTCCTCACCTGTTGCCGATACACAGGTAGTCGGACCGAGGACGACGACCCGCATCCACCAAGCCTATGTGGCGAGGACCGATCGGGGATGGTTCGAGGACCTCGCGTGCTCCGATCTCACCTAGAGCTTCATTCGAGATCAGGAGAAATCGTGCGTCGGATCATCAATCCAATCGTGACGGCCATCGTGGCAACGGCACTGCTCAGCCCGTTCCCCGCCACCGCT